>CAJWIT010000119.1 GCA_913041945.1 uncultured Fidelibacterota bacterium | reverse complement strand
TTGAAGATGCTCAATTTGCCTCGCTGCCGTCCAGGCGGTAATGGATGAAATACCACTGCGAATAACCAAACCATTCGTTTCCTTCGCCTCTGCAATGAGTGAATTTGTTAGACTGCTTATTTGATTTGCAACCCCATCCAATATTGCAGCAGCTGTCTTGGGATCAACCCGTTTCCTATCGTGACGGTTTTCTTGTAGGAGGCGAATTTTATCCCCAAATGGCAAGAGTGGCGCCATTTGTTTTGCCTGCCGCTCAGCTAGTTTTATCATCTCAAGGTCATATTTGATGCGGTTACGGAGCGCGATGTAATCGATCTGACCTTCGTGGTTCAGAGCATCGAAATCAAGTTCTTCAAGACGCTTTTGCCAGGCCCGGTGGAAATCACGCAGACGCTTGTGACGGGCGGGTGAGAAAAGCACTTCATAGCGCCGTTTGATGGATGCTTTGTCTTCAACATAGCGTTTCACGGCTACACGCAGATTACTCTCACTTTTTGTAAAATCTATGAGCGATGAAAGTACCGGCGGATCTTGCTCCCAACCTTTGGGTATGTTTATCTCTGCATTTTGTGCATACAAGCCACCCGGCATTGTGAGAAACACAGTTAACACAAGCATAGGATATAATGTCACAATTATTGATCTTAGATGGACTATAAATTTTCTCATTGTCTTATCCTTATTTTATTAATTTAACAAAAAAGCCCCACGCTTGGTGAGGCTATTTGAGCCAGAGGCGTTTCATACAGGAAATTACACAGAAATTTTAAGAGCCGATATGTAAAAAGGTGTGAGCCTGTCCTTGGTATAAACAAAAAAGCCCCGTTTTATTTCGGGGCTTTTTTGTTTGTGGGAGGATGGGTAGATTTACTCCTTGAGAAATATATAAAACAAATAAATAAATAGATTATGGATTCTGAATCACGAAAAAATGCTGTCAAAGATTTTTTACAACGTTGTCTAGATTATGCCCATGAAACAATTGCAAAAAAAACTGAATCTGGCGATGATTCCGAAGGGTTAGATAAATGGATTGCTTACAGAGATTATACTCAATTCGCCCTAGATGAAGTAGAAACGGGGGATTTAGATCACTGGTTTCCCAATGAATAATCAAACATTTTAATCTATTTCTCAAAAATTATTGATCAGCTGGTGAATTTAAAAGATTAAGGTATAGTACTCTATGGAAATAACACGTCAGTCGGCTCTTTTCTTCATTGTCGTCTTTGGGCCACTGGTTCTTCTATCATACATTTATGGTGTTTCCCGAACAGATAGGCCCCAAGACCTCTGGGGGGGGATTCCGTTGTCCTGGCAGACCTATATTATTCCATTCATGTTTATAGCTGCCGCAGGGTTTCTGATTTATTGGTGGACAATCTTCTTCAAGCTTGATCACAATACATTCTCTGCGTTGCGGTGGCCCTGGGGATCTTCTGACGGTAAAGGAGCTAACAGAATTCTTCTGGCATATTGCTTAATCCTTATTCCTTCAGCATTGTGGCTGGAAAGCACCCTGTTCCATCTTTCAAATAATTATAGCTGGACTCCGGTTTTAGTCATAGGAATATTAGTCCTGGTTGCTATTGGAAATATCATGATTGGATTTCTCGCTTACGGGGCCTATCAGGATGGGGTCAAGGGATCCGGGATGATGATAACAGGAGCAGTAATGCTGGGGATACAATGCATTGTTAACGATTGTATACTTTGGTCATTTAAGTTTCCCTGGAAATGATCAGAAATTCAAAATATCTTCTTTGATCTCATCCATCCAATAAATGCGCGGGCAATTATAGCCGGGATTGCTATAACAATGATATCAGATATTTGGCATGTTTTTTTCACCCATCCGAAGGATTTAAGCAAGAGCCCCGCAGCAGCGGAGTTTTTTGTTTGTGATGGTTGTAGTAGATTTAAGTCAATCTATTTTGGAGAATATTATAGAAAACAAAAATAAGTCATGCAAATGATAAAGCATCTGGCACTTCTCTCCTTGTT
>CAJWIT010000118.1 GCA_913041945.1 uncultured Fidelibacterota bacterium | reverse complement strand
AATTTAAGGTAAAATTCATATTATTCTGCACATTCCAATCATCCATAAATGGCAATGGAATAGTAAATCCGCCTTTGTGACTATAGCTTGCACTGGCACTCCAGGTTTTTTCAACCTGAAGCGATAACCCCGATGGCCTTATATCCAATGATCTATTGTAATTACTGCGAATATTTAATGATATACCTTTACTCAATGACATAGTAATCCCGACTAATGGAGAAAATCCTGCATTGATTTTGCCTTGTTTTTCATATTCTTGATAGGCAGAGTCAGACAAAAATGTACTTAAGTTCATAAAACTGAGTTTAGGGATATCCTGACCTTCAAATTGCCAGGAGCGCGTCTCTTTACCACTGAACGCATGTTCAAGTGATACCGTTTTCGCAATTTTATTAATCAGAGGCAGTTTTTCAAGACCGCTTATGCGCATACTCCACCCAACGAAAGGAAACCCTTGGTCCATTTTTTCCCCAAAAGCTAAATAATCTCTTGACATTGATCGCTGCTCAACCCCTGACCCGCTGATTGTTGTAGATATATTTTCTGCAAAATTAAGGCTGAGAGTAGTTTTTTTTGTCAATTTTAATCCTGACCGAAGAGTAATATCCTGCTTGTGATCCCGATTCCCCGTATTCGTCCCAACATTTTCAGCATTGGGCAACCCATGATCAGGCAGCCAGCCAAACTTATAGCCAGTTGGAACTGTGCCAAGAATTCCATTGCCAGTTCTGTTTAAGTTTTCTGTATATCCAAAACTGATGGGATCAATCCTTCCGATCATCCCATGTAGAAATGTTAAAACAGAATTGCCTTCTTTATTGGATTCTTCCTCCTTTTTGGAATTATCATCTGAACGGCCTCTTTTCCGCCCTCTGGAACCGGAGCTCCCTTTTGACTTAGGGGGTTTATACACCAGTTCAAAAATTGACGATGGAGAAATTGAAATATTTGATGTAAACCGAAGCTGGACCCCAATATTTGCCATGTCGTTTGCCCGGTCAAAATCCCAGCGGTAACCTGCAGAGTAATTGAAACTCGGTTTAAGCCAGGTAAACAGTTCAGGGGAGAAAGAAGTGGTCAAATTTTCCGTTACATTAGTCACGATTCCTGGATCCAGTTCCTTAATGGCCATCCACACGTATCCTCTGTAATCATCCATGTCACTCTTGGCTGTCTGGTTATATTTCATTGTTAGATTGTTCAGAAGTTTGTAATTCAAGCCAAAAGACCTGTTGAGCCCCAGGTTATAATCATCCGGAGTTTTTGTACCAACACGTGTATATTTCTGCACCAGTTTCTCACTGAAATCAACACTTGTATTTACAGAACTTGGTGTGTAATACAGTTGAATATCGCTCATTTTCGTACCAAGCCACGGCAAGAAATGTAACCATTTCAAAGGATGGAAATAATTGTTCCTGCCAAAAGATAAAGCATAACTTAATCTTCCAGAATAGGATTCATGCAGTTCTTCAGCCATGATTACATTGGACTTTTTCGTTCTGGATGCACTAAAATTACTCTTCAAAGCATCCAGCGTATACTTTATCAGTTTATTGTCGGATTTCCCCGCCTTGGAAACAGATGTGCTCAAACTGACCACTTCAGATTTTGTAAGGATGGAATCTGGAGGTGCATCTGAATCGACCAAAACATCCGTCCCCGGAAAATATTTTGGACGGTTTACAGTATTGGAATAAGAACCATTCAAAGGAATGCTGATCCCCAAGAATTTTGGCAACAGTTTCTGGAGTTGAAGGGTAGCATTCAGGCGTAAATCTTCACTTGTGCTATTTGATCCCAATCTCTGCTGAAGTACATGAAAATCTGCGTCCTTCCTGCTGTAAGATAAAGTAGTATTTCCAAGATCAGCCAGATTAAATTTTGACTGAACCCGCATTGCGATTCCCCTATCTTTTTTTACCCCGCTAAGACGCAATTCGTCAATCCAGACCTCCCCGGTAACTGGCAAGACAGAAGTATTTTTTACTCCTACATTAAAATACTGAATCCTTGATAAGGAGGGAGAACCATGAAGAATTATTTTCTT
>CAJWIT010000117.1 GCA_913041945.1 uncultured Fidelibacterota bacterium | reverse complement strand
CGATTAATGGACATCTGCTACCCAAAAATGTTCTGTTGACATCTTCTGACAACTTCGCGGTTTGGGGAGCTGAAGAGCAGTATTGGAAGGAATCTTTAACCAAATTATTAAATGAAATCGATTTTATCTCACTTCATACTTATCCATTTCATGATACGCACTGGAATCCCGGTTTTTGGCAATTATCAAAAGAAGAAAGTAAGAACTCTCCTGAAGCAATAGCCCACTTGAGCATGACCGCAGCTTTTGAGCATGCTGTAAATCAATATAACCTGGTAAAGGATTATCTTGAACAAACGGATATCATTAAACCGATCCACATAGGAGAAACCGGATGGGCAACTGTGGATGATTATATCTACACAACTCCAGGCTCAGGTGCCACGGATGAAATCAAAATGAAATTGTATTATGATGCTATCAATCAGTGGGCTTTTCAAAATAATATCTCCTGCTTCTATTTTGAAGCATTTAATGAACCGTGGAAAGGTGGTGAACTGGGCAGTGAATCTCATTTTGGGTTGTTTACTGTAGATGGAAAAGCAAAATATGCTTTATGGGATCTTGTTGATAAAGGAACTTTCGATAATGTGACCAGAGGTGGGAACCCAATCGTAAAAACCTATAATGGGAATATCGATCTCTTATATCAGGATCTGTTATTACCTGCAATTAAAAAAGATTAATTATGAAAATAATCAACTATATAACGAGACCAGTATTCCTTTTACTTTTCTATGTTAGTACTCCCTGTACCAACTCACTCGTTGCTTCTGTTCCAACCAATCACTTTGTAGATCAATTGATCGAAGCAATGACTTTAGAAAAAAAACCGATTTTATTGACCATGGGATAAATTGAAGAGACTTTTATTATTTATAGCATTGTTGGTTGTGTTTGCCTGTGAGGATGAGCAGGATACCATAAGCAATGTCCCCCCTTGCAGCTTAGATGATGTATATATCAATGAAGCGCATGGTGACGGTGATCCTGAAGACTGGGTGGAAATATATAATGCAGGGAGTTTAGAATGTGCTCTTGCAGGCTTCACAATGGATGATGAATTCCCAACTGCTGATCTTATATTTGGCAGTGTAAACCTTATGGCTGGTGGTTACTGGCTTGGTGAAGAAGATTCTGAAGGTAGTTTCACTTCAGGTATAGGTAAAAGTGGTGATATACTTTATTTTTGTGTTCCTGATGCTACAGATGAAACTGATTGCCAAGTGTTTGAAGTGGGCACTACAGAAGGTCTGACAGCATGGGGATATCCAAATAATGACCGTTCGCAATCAGCTGGTAATCTCACCGAGAGTACGCCCGGTTCTGCAAATACCGATTATCCATAAACTTTCAAGCATTAAATCAGTGATCTGGACTACTAACAATGACTATAGTTTCTGGGATACCGAAAAGTTATTTTTTCTGGGTTCGATACTATTTCAGCAACATTATCTTTTGTGTTCTTACAAATGCACCACTCTCCATACGGATAAAGTACACTCCGCTTGGCCGGTTTTTTGCGTTCCAGGGGACTGACTGAGTTCCAGCTGGAAGTGTTTGGTTCAAAATGGTTACGACCTGGTTGCCGATAATATCATAGGCAATTATCTTAACATTTGCGGATATTGGCATTGAGAAGCTTATTGTTGTAACCGGATTGAACGGATTTGGGTAATTTTGATATAGGGTATATTGGTCCGGTATAACTTTATTATCATTTATTCTTAGTTCTCCTGTGTTGGTTATTCCTGGTGTCGGGTTCATAAACTGCCATTCACCGTCTCCATCCGAGACTCTTCCGTAGGAAATATCAGCTGATTGGGGACCAAAGGTTATAGAATCCAAGATTGTTACACCGTCAATGTTCACAAGGGCCAGAAACTCACCTCCTGCACCCAATTTAAAATTTGTATGAAGCTCCCCCTGTTCCTGGTCTTCATCACACCAGAACAGAAGAAAACCTTGAGGCTGTATCTCTGTTCCTTCAGGAATCATCCATTTCGTCAGGTTGTCTGCATTGTCTGTGAGGAATAATCCTCCTATGTCTTGTAATTCAGTTCCAGCATTATATATCTCAATCCAATCATCGAATTCACCTGCTTCATCCACATTGGTCGTGTCATT
>CAJWIT010000116.1 GCA_913041945.1 uncultured Fidelibacterota bacterium | reverse complement strand
GACATTTCTTCTATGGCATCCATCAGAGCGAACTGAATCTCTTCTATCTGGTCTTCATCAAAATCTGTTGAGAGATTAAAAATAAGTTTATACTGAATTCCTTTGTCTACATCTTTTTTCCAATAATTTGTAACCCTGGATAGAACCTTATCAATAGCATCATTCATGGCTTCTTCAACTGATACCATGAGTTCACCTTTCCTTCCTTGGCTATACCCGGTTTCTGTGCCTAAGAGTCTGGCAGTGGTAGTCTCATAAGCTCTTGCAGTAAGTGCATACTTTTTAGTACCATACCCTGCATCTTCCTCTACACCTGAGAATTCGATATACACGTCACTACCAATAGACAGTGCTAGTTGGTAGGCGTAGTCTTCTTCTCTGTCACCAAGATCCATTTGTGCAGCATTCAAAGATTCCATGGACTCTTGTTGTTCGGGAACAATAACGTCGTATTGTCGCGCAGTGAGGTAGCTTTCCACTACAGCGGCAGCATGCTTGTATGCCGGGTTCGTTCGCAGTGCATCAATAGGACTTTGACCTTTTGGAACGCTTGGCAGCACCATAATAAACGGATTCCCGATAGTTTCAGCTAAATCAGCACGTGCAGCAATAATATTACGTGCTTCCAGATCTTTGGTGAGTAATTCCTTATTGACCTTAAACCGCTTAACTAGCCTTAATCCCTTGCCCCCGTCAATCTTAACTTTCTTGATAACCTGAGTGTCTTCATACGTTATGTAGTTGGAAACATTATCACTGTTAAAGAAAAATCCTTCGTGTGCACCAAACTTCTGCTGTTCATCTACAGTGCTCAGCAAAGGGTCCGTTCCACCAAACAGGACAAAATATACAGCAGATTTTTTTGCATCCTTTGCTGCACGGGACATACCATTTTTTTCTACATCTTTTTTCTTTTTTCGATCACTCTTTCCTTTCCCTTTATATATACCAGTCGCTTCAATCATTACCTCGGCTGAAGAAATGCTTTCAATCAATGTGGCTTGCTTAGACACTGGCATTTGAGGATAAAGAAAAGAAAAAGAAATGATCAAAAACAATGTCAAAATATTTTTTGTTTTATTCATTTTGTTCTCCATTATTAATTGTGAATAAAAAGGGTAACATATAAGAATTATGTTACCCTTTTTTATTATTCAGATAAATTTAATATTAATGTTTCTTTAACGGGTCCAGGAACCCAAATAAGTTGATTGGTAGCTCTCCAAGTGCGTAATTGATTCCAAGATTGATACCCAGACCGCCTAGATTCAAATCTTCAAAAGTTTCATCAAAATCTTTTCCAGGAAAATAAGTCGTATAATTTTCCGTTAAATCATATTCGGTTTCATCAATAGTTATAGAAGCACTTAATGGAGCTAACCCAAGTCTGTAACCTGCCCCAATATTGAAGCTTAAGTCCGGAGTCAAAAGCATTTCGTAATTAACCGACGCCCCAAATCCCAGTGCCATTATTGAATATGCATAAGTATATTCAGTAGAACTTACTGTAATTGTACCTGCCATGGAAAACATATCAAAACCGCCATTTACGCCAACGCCAAGATTACTTTTTCCGAACTGTATCTTTTTTGTCACTCCAAAATTAATAGGAATAATAAAAGGGAAAGCCTCAGCATTTGGATTTATTTCAACCACAGGCATGAAAAAACCCATATCAATATCCAGGAATGTTTGTGATACACCAATGATAGGGGCAAGGTTGTATGCAAATGTAATATTTGCGCCAATTGCACTGGTTGCTCCTTCATCATCAACAAAGATGTATTCACCACCCAAAAAGTTCGGTAGCTGGGAGTGTGACCTACTAATATTCATTCCACTGATCATACCAAATTTTATCCTTGCATCCATTCCGAGTCTGGGGTGTTCCATTACAACGGTTCCTTCAGATACTTTACTTCCAAGTAATTGATTTGCATAAGTAAAATTATTTGGATCTGACTTGTTGTCACCGGTTTTTGCTACTCGCACAAATCCAATCTCTTCGGCAACTTCATTGCCCTGTTCATCTTCCATGAATTCCACAATATGAAAACCATCATCTAAATGCACACCTTCTTTAAAGCCTAGTGGAAAAGCATACTTTTTCCCATCAGCTTCAACTATTTGTGC
>CAJWIT010000115.1 GCA_913041945.1 uncultured Fidelibacterota bacterium | reverse complement strand
ACGGGCGACCGATTATTGTAAATCTATCGCTTGATGAATTGGATAGGCGGTTTGAACGAACGTAAACTTATAAGAGTAAATGAATCCGGTTGCAGCTCCTTCGATGCCGCCATATAGAATACCGCCCATAATTTTAAGGACAATCATATTTTCACTGTAGTTTTTAGTGCGGCTGAATTGAATACAGATTGCACTCTTTATAAATCAGATTATAAGAAACTCAATAAAAATCTGTTCTAATCACTGGTTGAAACAGTTCCTTTCTGTGAGCGCAGATCTTATCCGCACTACAATTTGAACATTCAGGTTCACTCATTTCTGGGCACCGTTTTCGGGAAAAGAAGAAATATTCATCCACTGTTGCCATAGATCTTCCTGATAGAGTTGGCAGCTGCTCCACCGCCTTATATGCAGCGAAACGGACAGCCCATTCATGTTTGTCTGAAATTAAGGCTCTATTTTCCAGTTTACTCCGAAGTTCATCATCTAATATATCGATCAGTCCCATTCGTAAATTGGACCGCATACAATGATAGTCGATTATAGGAGGTAAGAATTCACCTTCTCCAAATTCAAAATATTTTTCTGGACGGTTATTCAGTATCATTGCCAGCAATGAACTTTTCTTTCGTAATGGATCTTCCAGGTAACCACCTACGCTATCCAGCATGGACAGGAATGTTTTCAGTGGCAGCTTTGATTCCATGGCTGTTCGCAGAATGTTTTGTGGTGTCCAGCCCAGTTCCAGAAGGGTTTTTCCAAAGCGTCGTGCAGCATCCCAATGGAGTTCTACTGCCGGCATGATATCTTGTCCATCATCAGTACGAAATAGCTCAATCATTTCCTCTAATGTCTGATTAAATTGCCGTTCCGGGGAAAAATATTCAGGGTCGTCATCCAGTTTTTGTTTGTAAGCCATGAAGAGGTAAAATGACCCCTTTAGTTCTTCACCTCCAATGATGTCAATCAAGGGTAAATGGTAATGATCGTTCTTAATCGACCAGAAGCTGAATTGCTGCAATGTGGTGATAAAAAAGAAATCTACAGTAAGTGGATGTTTATTAGGGGGGAGGGAAGAAGCAATAAAATCGAATGGCTTTTCCTCTTTAAGTGTTGAAATTAGTTTTGCAGTAAGATTAATTTGTTTCTGGTTTACCTTGACTCTGTTATCGGTTTTGATTCTCGGTAGTTTTGAATTAGTTAGTAGTTTTCTTGGACCTATCTCAGTAATCATTTCTGCCGCTAAAGATGAAGCATTCATGGCTGCTTTTACCGGATGATCTCCGCTCACTATCCCAGAAATAGCAGCTCCACAAAACGTATCACCAGCTCCGGTTGGGTCCACTGCTTTAACAGTTACAGCTTCAACATCATATTTGTGATCGCCAAGATAAACCGATGTGCCACTAGAGCCCCTTGTAATAAAAAGATTTTTTCTGGTCTTTGTTTGAATTTTCCTTTGATCAGGGAAAAGTACTTTGGCTTCTTCCTCATTCATAAAAAACATATCACTCTCGTCCAAAACATCTTTTATCAATTCAGGGTTGTTTTTGATCAACGGTTTACCTGTTCCTGCTGATATAAGTTTAGCACCTCGCTCACGGCAGGCATGAATGAATTGAAGCTGTCGAGCACTGTTACCAAGCGGTGCTACATGAACCAGGTCAAATTCAGATAGATCGTCAGGTAAATCATTGGGTGTTAAAGTCTCTTCAGCGCCGAAAAATGATTTTTTGTAGGTTGTATCACCGGATTCCTGAATAATATGGAAGCTCGGTAAATTCTCTGGAGAGACTTTTTGCCCAATCCATTCGACAATAGAAGCAACTTGAGCAAGTTCCTCAGGCATTGGATCGGGTATGGGTGCAAAAAGGGTAACGACAGCGCCGCATTTAGCAGCAGCCAATGCCGTATAAAGTCCGGCTCCACCGGGTGATGAATGATCAATTCCGTTAACTGTTAGAGTATCTAATGAGGCACCTCCGAGTACAAAGATATTTGAATTAGGATGTTTCAAGCCAAAGGCAGATTTATAATTCTGTGATGTTAAATTTCTTTTAGCACATTTTTTTTCAGAATAGCGGAAGTTGTGAGTACTCCCGCGAAAAGAGCGCCAGTCACACCGGCGCTAATGATATCCT
>CAJWIT010000114.1 GCA_913041945.1 uncultured Fidelibacterota bacterium | reverse complement strand
ATGTGTCTGTAGAAATATTCGCGCCAGGTGCTGTCATTGATGACCAGGAGTACTTTATTACATTCAGTAATGATACAGATAGTTTAAATTATATAACTGCAGATGGATTGTCTGTATATAAAGTATTAAATCCTCCCATAGACCTGGGTTGTGTATCTGAGACATGCTCTGAGTTTGCCAGCGAAGATCAGTGTGTGGATGGTTGTATCTGGAGTGAGATTGGATATAACCAAGGTGAATATGAATATGCTCCAGGAAGCATTGACATATTGTTTCATTTTTTCAGCGGTACACCAGACAGTCTAACCTATTATGGAACAGTTCAAAGCGCTGGTCCTGTAGGAATAGTAATTACTATATCACTGGTCAATACGGTTTCCTGTGCGGTAGTATCATCTAATTTTATTTCAGAACTTGTCGGATCCTGGACTGCAAATAGAGTTGAACTCTATGATAACCCGGAGTGCAACGGCGTAATTTCGGAAACATTGGAAGATGTCCAGTTCTCAATGGATTTATTTGAAGATGGAAGTTTTTCAATCGACACAATCGCGATAGATGAGAATCTGAAAAATAATTATTTAGTGCAATCCAGCTGTACAAATAATAGTGACTGTGAAGAATTTGATAATGAACAGAATTGTGATGCTACACCCATGTGTTCATGGGAGAAACAATACACCAGCCTTGTCTATGATGAAAAACCATTGGAAGGGTGGGTGAATGATTTTCCCGGAGAAAACCTGATTTATAAAACCATAGGGTCGTCATATGATTACTGGACGTTAAACCCTGAAAAGGAAATCACGACAGATGTTTTTGAAGGTGTGAACATTCGAATAAATGGAAATGTTGACACGGCAAGAGTGGTGGATGAAGAAGGAGAATGGATCAATGAGGGGGAACAGGGCCGGGCAAATATAGACTTATCTTTTAATAAACAATTATCCAAGCTTGAGCCCTGGAATTATTCCATTAACTGGACAGGAGATACAACCACCACTGTAACAAACCTGACAATCGACACATCTGTTACAATCGTTGATGAACAAATGAATCCAACTGAAGTGATTGGAGGGAATTTTGATTTTTTTGTTTTGAATGTGTTTTCCGGAGATACCCTTGATATGGCGGTGAAGGATATTGACCAGGACGGAATATATGACAGGGCAGGAGACAAAATACTGGTGGGTGAGGTACAAACTGACACAACAGGTCTTGGACAAGACACTCTCAAATGGGTCCATACAAACTTCTCGATCATTTTCATGGAAGATCCGTCAGATGGTGTGGAGAACTATCCATTGCCAGGTGATGAACTGCTTATATCCTTTGAAAGGCCTTTCTGGAGTACGGACACAATCCGGTTTACAACCCATGCTCCGGATACAGTCAACTCATCTTCCCACAATGACGTTATGGAAAATATAAAAGTAGTCCCCAATCCATATGTAGGAACGAATAAAATGGAGGAGGCAATTTTTAATACAAAATATAACCAAAGAAGAAAACTGATATTCACTCATCTTCCCATGCGATGTACCATACATATCTTCACTGTCAGCGGTGTGTTGGTTGACCGCATACAAGTGAATAATTCTATTGATAATGGTCAGGTAGAGTGGGATCTTCAAACCAATGAAGGACTTGAGATCGCCGCAGGAATGTACATTTATCATGTTAAGTCAGATATCCCCGGTCTCGAAGGGCAGGAAAAGATGGGAAAATTCGCTGTCATTAAATAATCTAATGATCATGAAAAGAGTCATTTCACATCTATGTTTCATTCTGCTAATTGCTGTGAATATGGTATTTCCGGTGAACAGAAACGGTACAACAGCTGCCAATTTCCTTGAAATAGATATAGGGAGTGCCGGGTCATCCATGGGCGGTGCCTATGTGAGCCTTGCCAGTGATATGAGCGCTGTGTACTGGAACCCTGCCGGTTTATCCGCAATCAGGAACAGGGAAACATTGTTCCTGTACCAGCCATGGATTGTAGGCATCGATAACGTGTTTGCAGGGGTTGGTTTCGAACTACCCCGAATAGGCACCTTGGCATTCAGCATAAATTATCTTGATTATGGAGATGAAGAAGTGACCACGGTCGATCAGCCTGATGGTACCGGTGAACTATACACTGCGAATGAATATGCTTTGGGTATTTCTTACGGCCGAAGGATCGTGAACTGGTTTTCATTTGGTGCTACTGCCAAATATAT
>CAJWIT010000113.1 GCA_913041945.1 uncultured Fidelibacterota bacterium | reverse complement strand
ATCCGGTTCTCTTGATATTTATATATATTATCTTTAATTTTGAGTGATTTGTCAAGCTTAATTATTGACCAATAATTGACTAATAACATTGTGCATGATACGTTTGGACATCCTTAATAAAAACACTTCGGTAAAAAATTATTCTTCGTATTTAGAATAAAATTTAAAGGAATCCATGACTCCAACGAAGTCTTGCAGCGTTGATTGAGTTAAGATCACAGTAAAATAGGAAAAATTGATGTAATGATTAGGTATATAGTTAATCTATATACGCACGCGAGGCATAGGTATACAGATTTGTTTATTCTAATATGATACAGTCCCTTATATAAAATCAGCTCACCTAAGCTGATCATTTGGTGGTAAATATGGTGGTAAATATGGTTAAATTATATAAATCTTCAATAATATCAACACAAATGGCTGACTCTCCCTCCGCCACACCCATTATTTCATCCTATCCTAAATACACAGTAAAACAATCGCCCACAAACCTCCCAATTGTTGTAAAACAATATGATTACGATAAAAACAGCAATATCAAAGGAAAGTATGTCAATGTGATATAATAGTAGGCAAACGTAGCACTTTAACAAAAAGAGATTGTATATGAACCTTGCAGAAAAAAGTACTGCTGAACTACAAAGGCTGGACAGCAATCATTATCTCCATCCTTTTACAGACCCGAAAGCCCTTCTCAAAAAAGGTGCTCGTGTGATTTCTAGTGCAGATGGAATCTACATTTGGGACTCTGACGGCGAAAAAATACTTGATGCCATGGCGGGTCTTTGGTGTGTCAATGTTGGCTATGGCCGGGAAGTTTTGTCACGCATTGCATATGAGCAATCAAAGGAACTTCCTTATTACAACAGTTTCTTCAAAACAACAACCCCACCTGCAATTGCATTGGCGGAAAAACTTGTTGAAGTCACGCCAGACGGATTCAACCAAGTGTTTTACACCAATTCAGGTTCCGAAGCGAATGACACTGTGATACGTACTGTCAGGCGCTATTGGCGGCTGCTTGAAAAACCTGAAAAACGTATCATAATCAGCCGTAAAAGAGCCTATCACGGTAGCACAGTTGCCGCGGCAAGTTTGTGTGGAGACAGTATCTACCATGAAATGGACGGTCTTCCGATACCGGACATTGTTCACATAGATTGTCCGTATTGGTATGGAGAAGGTGGAGACCTGACACCAGATGAGTTTGGACTTAAATCTGCTCAAAGTTTGGAATCTAAGATTAAGGAACTTGGTCCAGAAAAGGTTGCAGCATTTATCGGAGAACCAATCCAGGGTGCCGGAGGATTGATTGTACCTCCGGATACTTACTGGCCCGAAATTCAAAGAATCTGTGAGAAATATGGAATTCTGCTCATTTCTGATGAAGTAATCTGCGGATTTGGGCGTACTGGGAATTGGTTTGGATGCGAAACCTATGGGTTTCTACCAGATTTGATGCCGATTGCAAAAGGACTTTCCTCAGGTTATATGCCGATTGGCGGAGTGATGATTCACGATAGAATAGCGGAAGTTTTGATCAAAAAAGGTGGGGAATTTTCCCATGGATACACCTATTCCGGACATCCTGTGGCATGTGCTGTAGCGCTGGGTAACTTAAAAATTATAGAGGAAGAGCAGCTTGTTGAAAAAGTGGCCAAAGAAACAGGACCGTACTTGAAAAAACGTTGGCAAGAATTTGAAAACCATCCTCTAGTGGGGGAGGTCCGAACCGTTGGAATGCTTGGAGCTATTGAACTGGTGGAAGATAAAGATAAACGAAAGTTCTTTGACAGTTCTATGAAAGTTGGAGATACATGCCGAGACTTTTGTGTTGAGAATAATCTCGTTATGCGTGCACTCCATGATGCAATGGTCGTCTCACCGCCTTTGACCATTACGGTTGAGCAAATTGATGAAATGTTTGATTTGGTCAAACTTTGTCTTGATTTGACCGCAGACAAATTTGGAATAAGTTAAGTCTAAAAACCAGAGAAGTCTTAAACTTTTTCTGAACACGTCAAATCTGAATACGCTCCCGTAGAAATGGAACTTCCTCTTGCGGTTCAGCTTGGAGTTCTCTTGCTGCAAGGTGACCGGAATAAACTGCAGCAGCAATGGTTGCTGGAGCAAAAGAGTCCCCAATGCATTTGAGTGTTTTTATTCCTGCATTGGTTAATCTTTCTGGATCGCCATTCAACGAGTTAAAAAGTCCATCATTTGGTATCCGTTCGGTGACG
>CAJWIT010000112.1 GCA_913041945.1 uncultured Fidelibacterota bacterium | reverse complement strand
TTTGCCGGCACAGCTACATCCCAGGACGGTTTATTCTATACCAATGACTATGAAAACTGGACAGAGTACAGCGGTGGACTGGAATCATACAGTCTATCCTTCGCAAATATCATCTCAACAAATGAATTTTTATTCAAAACTGGAGGGACGGTTAGTGTGTTTCGGGCACCCATCCCTGAAGAAATCAATAGTGAAATAACAATCGTTGTTGATCATCTCTCCGGCTGGAATATGATCGGTTTACCGCTGAATGTTGATGACACATACTGCCTTTCCATTTTTCCAAATGCTGTTGAGGGCACACTCTTCGGTTTTGATAATTATTATATTCAATCAGAGTTTTTGGAAACAGGAAATGGTTACTGGCTGAGATTCCAATCTGATGGAACATCCACAATTTCAGGACAATCACTGGATGAATTATCCATTGAACTGACTAGTGGCTGGAACATGATTTCAGGAATTTCACAAACAGTAAGCGTCAGTTCCATTGACGACCCTGATCAGTTAATCATTAATGGAACAGTGTACGGCTTTAATAATGGCTACGAACCAGCTGAAACAATCGAACCGGGGCAGGGGTATTGGATCAGAAGTTCTGGAAACGGTGAGATTACGTTGGTTTCTCCAGATAATTAGATGAGAAATTTTATTCTGTAACCTTTACTGCCTTTGTTTAAATGACCATGTGAATTCACAGGATGATATAATTCCCCCATTTTCATTTTTTCCAACAGTTGCTACGGTAGCTGTCTGAGGCTCATTGGTTTCAATTGCTTTGTCTACTGCCTGGAAAAGTATTTCTCCATCAGAACATGTAAAGGTTGTCTTATCGGTTGCTTTTTTTTGGAAGTCTGCTTTCATTGAAACAATAATAACTGCAACACTTGGTTCCCTTCCTTTCGTAGCAAGGAGGGCTAAAGCGCCGGTACTTAATTCTGCTGCCATGTTTAAGACTGCGAAATACGTTGATTGAAATGGATTCTTATTAAGGTATTTATACCCCACGCTTGTAGAACATTGATTTTCATCTAAATCCAGCACTTTTAATCCGGCGATGAAACCTAAAGGTAGCTTGGCGATTGTGAACAGCTTGAATAAAAATCCATTCTTTACCCGTTTGACAAATTTTTTTTGTTCTCTGTTCATATAATTATTCCGCAACCAATGGGATCACACCGCCGGCAATGGCTGCCGATATTTTTGGAAAACCTATCACTCTATTCAAAACATAACAACAGGATGAAAAAATATTTCCCTCAGCTCTTCTTTCTCAGCACGAAACTCCTTTGTCTCTCTATCATATTTCCTGCGATTTTCATAGCCGAACCCGATTTTCAACCCGACAAATTTTCCCTTGAAAGGAATGATTTTCCCGTAAGAAACTAAAATCCTTGAGAAACCACTGTCAAATCCTGATATCGGCACCTGAAGATCAACCATCGATAGACTGTTTTTTGTTAATCCCCAATTAGTGTCACTTCTATCTGCTCTAAGGCGTGAAAATACGAAAGATACAGTATTGGAAATATCTGGAAGACCATAATTTCTATAGCCTGCCTTAATGTCCCATTCCTGTTTCTTGGATCCCCCTTTGCCTTCTCCCTTCAGTTTCCACTCCAGGCGAAACCAATTTGACGGAACAAAACAGTTGTCAAAAAGCTGGTATAACCCTCCTGTGATCACTAACCCGCTTGCTCCTGAAGCTGCCCGGACAACCTCTTCCTTCCCTGTTACCTCCAAAAAATCAGCAAGCTGCCCTATAAACAGGCTCATCGACCACGGTTCCTGAACGCCTGCTCCCAAACTCTTCAGAATATTAAAATCTTCTCCAAGAGTAAGAGAACTGAAGAACTCTCCTTGTTTTTCCTCCAGCCAGGCGGAAAGAGACGCAAGTGGATATCCAGTCATTTCAAACGCAATAAAGCCGGGTTTCAGTGACCGAATCATAAGCTGCCTGTAAAGACGAAACTCATTTTCATCCCAGAGATTAATTTCGGGCGTTGGATCCAGGTCAACATACATTGTGTGATAACTCCGGTACACTCCAAAAACAAAGGAATTCCCTCCATCGAGATTCCCCAGTTTCCACTGCCGGAAAAGGGGGCTAACCTTTCTGCCACTGAATTCTCCCTTTTCAACACGTGACGGGAAAGAACCCTCTCCATTGATGACAGCAGCTGATAAAGTACCAAACAGCAGCAATGCTATAAGTCTCATTTGTTTTGTATCCAATGTTTTGACTCTGTATGAAACGGGGACGAACCCTCCTTCGTCCCCGTTTTTTCATTTCTTATTGTGGTACAGCATATATTTTGCTGTT
>CAJWIT010000111.1 GCA_913041945.1 uncultured Fidelibacterota bacterium | reverse complement strand
ACCATAATTTTCATTGTCAATGTACTGAGTACCAACATATTTCCAGTTTGCTGAAATATTCGCATCCTGATACACTTGCCAGTTCAAACCTACATTCACCAGGGCATCAGGAATATTGGTTAGTTTTTTCCCTTTGTTTATACCGCTTGAAAAATGGTGGTCATTAAACATTCCATTCATCTGAAACCGTAAGTTAGATGACAAATGGAAATCTAATTCATATTCGAAACCTTGATGCACTGTACTAGCCGCTGTATAATAATCATACTCGCCTTCCTGTTCCACATCAATATTTTTCAACTGTTCATTGCTGTAAAGTATACGGTAAGCGTTCAGGTTAATTAACATATTTCCAAGGTCCATTGACCAACCTGTTTCCAAGTTGCTTACGACCTCTGCTGCTGCCATGACCGGTGTACTCCATACATCATCCGCTTCAATGATCTGGTTGTCTGCTGGTTCTTTTTGGGCTATTCCATAGTTAATAAAAACAGAGAGTTCATCACTTGCTGAATAAACCAAACCAAACCTGGGATTTAAGAACTGCCACAATGCTGACAGATTATGGCCAAATGCATACCCAATTTTTTTCTGGTTCAGATTCCAATCATGCTTCTGAACTTGAAAATCCTGTATCACTTTTAAATCATCTCCAACATTAAAGACAAGGTGTGTAAATCCTGTTATAGAAGTTTTTTTGCCAAAATATTGGTAATATTTAACCCAGTCAGTACCGAGCGAATCGGAAAGATCAGGATTAGAGAAATTTGTAATCTCACCAAAATGATCTCCGAAATATGTTCGAAATTCCGCGCCAATATCCAACCGAAATCCTGGACTTTTGATAGTAAAAACTGGAACAATTCCAGAATACCTATTGACAATCCATTTTCTACGAAGAAGTGACAAATCAAGTGTGTCGGATGCATCAGATTCTTCAAAAAAGCTATCCAAATTGTAGGATTGAATAAACTCTATAAAATCATTATAGTTTTCTTGATTGGTTGTATCCCGAGGATCATATTTATGACTATCTGATTTTTCTACTTCATAATACCCGGTACCTTGTACAAAATATGCTGTGTTAGAAAATGTCATGCCGTCTGAAATAAACCATTGGGTATTAAGCGAATATATATGCTGTAAAAAATCATCTGTGTAGGATTTATACCCTGCACGACGTTTCTTTCTGTGCATGATGTCATCAGCATAAATCCCATCCCAACTCAAAAGTGTATTCTCGTAACCAATTAATGTCCGGAACTTGTTAGTTATGTTCTTTCCACGATGTTCTAAACCAAAAGAGAATGCTTTCTGTCTACTGTCATGGAATTCACGATATCCATCAGATTCAATTTGAGAATAACGTGCACTAAGACCCAGATGATCACCAAACCATTTACCTGAATTTCCTTTCACACTGAACTTTTTTGTGTTAAAAGAACCTCCGCCAGCAACCACTCGCAACTCAGGTTCATCATCAGCAATCTGGGTGATAATATTAATTGAACCACCAAATGCCGCAGAACCGTACAGACTGTTTCCAATCCCTCTCTGGATCTGAACATCCTTTGCATCGCTGAGGATGTCACCATGGTCCACCCAGTAAACCTGGTGACTTTCATTATCGTTGAGCGGAACGTTATCCAGCATCACTGCTATTCGACTTTGGTCAAATCCTCGAATGGAAACATAAGAATATCCCGTCCCGTTCCCACTTTCACTATATGCCCACACACCCGGTTCTGAAGCCAAAATCATAGGCACGTCTTCAACAGTATAATGTATTTCAATTTCCGATGGAGTTAAGGTGGAAAAAGCAACGGGAGTTAACCCTGCAACAGCCCGTGTAGCGCTGACGGATACCTGTTTCCCCTTAATCACCTTTGGAGTCATTTTTATCTTAATTTCAGGAGAATTTGGTATCAAAGTGACTGTTTTGTAACCAATATGGGAAAATGTCACTTTCTCTTCTGATGGCACATCTAGTGTAAAATGACCGTCATTATCTGAAGCGGTTCCAAAATTCCCACTGGTGATATTCACACCGGAGAGAGGTTTGTTAGTTTCCGCATCAATAACGGTACCTGTGATTTGTGGATACAAGAAAAAAAGCGGGAATAACAAAAGTGTGAGTTGTTTCATATTTGGCTCCCTACGCTGGCATGATCCAGATCAGGTTCAATGGGTTTATTCTCAGTTGCCCTATCTGGTGCAGGACAACACCCCTGTTTAAGACAAAATTACATATTTTTCATTTGAAAAAAAATAAAAACAAATGAACAGGCTTTAGAGAATCTCCCCTTTTCTTTTTAACGAATTGTGAAGAACAAAATATTTTGTTAGGGAACATGATTATTTTTTTTCTACTTTCACCCTTTAAATTGTCAAAAATAGTAAAATAGGAACCAGAAATGACCAATCCACATCCTCCTGAAATAACCCTCAAGGCCATATTCCTTGGAATAATTTTGTCAATCATTCTTGCTGGCGCCAATGCCTACCTTGGTTTATTTGCAGGAATGACCGT
>CAJWIT010000110.1 GCA_913041945.1 uncultured Fidelibacterota bacterium | reverse complement strand
GTATAATCACGGATAAATCCTCTGGGGACCCCCTCATTGGTGCAAATGTGGTCATCACCGGTTCTGGAATAAATACGGGAGCAGCAACCAATTTTGAGGGAAATTACACGGTTCAAAATATCCCTGAAGGATCTTACAACATTAAAATAACATATATTGGATATAGTGATTATAAAGGGACAGTTCAAATCACAGGAGATGAATCCACCCAATCATTTGATGCGCAACTTTCTATCTCAGCGATCCAGTTGCAAGAATATGTGGTCACAGCCAGTCGTGGGAAGCGGGAAAAGATTACAGACGCGCCAGCCGCAATTTCCATTATATCAGAGTTAAAAATTCGTAATGCCAGTAATCCTAACCTTGGGGATTATTTTAAAAACATTAAGGGTGTGGACTTTACGGCATCTGGGTTAGACAGTTATAATCTCAGCGCCCGTGGATTCAATTCAAGTTTTAGCAGCCGTTTACTCACCTTAACCGATGGGCGAATGGCCAATGTACCTTCTCTGCGTCTTATCGCTTATAATGTTATTCCACTCACCTCAGATGATGTAAAACAAATTGAAGTCGTATTAGGGCCATCTTCTGCCCTTTACGGACCTAACGCACATGCAGGTGTCGTCAATATTATTTCAAAACGACCTAAAGAATCACTGGGCACGGTTATTGGCCTTACAGGTGGATCAAGAAATTTTACTAAAGCGCAAGTCCGCCATGCGGGACAAACTGGGAATTTTGGGTATAAATTATCATTGGTTAATTTTTCTGCACATGACTGGGAATACATTGAACACGATGAAAGAACTGCTCATTATTACCAGTGGCAAAATGATGATTTTGGGCACGGAGAAGACTTAGATGACTACTTTAATGATGGAAGAGCATGGTGGAACGGATGGGATGTTGAGGTAGACCGTGATGGGGATGGAACGGTTGATACAACTTATCTAGGGACGGATAATATAATTCGCGATCGTAATGATGATGGCATTGATGATATGCCGAACTTTGATATTAAAAATACACGTTTTGATATTCGCACCGATTACGATTTTTCTCCAGAGCATTTTATTAGTTTAAATTATGGTTTTGCCCAAGCGTCCAATATTAATATTACTGGTATTGGCAGATATTTAGCAGATGATTGGATATATCAGTTTTTTCAGGCGCGTTGGGTATATAAAAATTGGTTTGCCCAAGCCTACCTTAATACAAGTCAATCGGGGTCTACCCGAAATATGAGAACCGGCGGTATTGTAAAAGACCATTCCAAATTTTTACACCTCCAGTTTCAACATAACTTGGATTTTAGTTTTCTGGATACAAAATTAATCTGGGGTGGGGACTATCAACGTACCATGCCCAAAACATTTGGAACCATTCTACCTGATGGGTCTGGAGGAAATAATCCAATTAGTTTTGATGAAGATGGAAAAGACAACGACGGCGATGGTGAAATAGATGAATGGGATGAACTCATTATCACCAATGAATATGGCCTTTATGGTCAGTCTCAATCTAAACTATCAGATCATTTTGAACTGATCCTTTCCGGTCGCTTAGACCTCCATAGTGGACAATTAGATGAAAACGGTATTGGATTTATATTGGATCCTCTTTCAGGTGAAACAGCCAATTTCTCTCCCCAGTTTTCCCCTAAAGTAGGGCTATTATGGAAACCAAAAGATAATCAAACATTTCGACTAACTGCTGCACGAGCATTTAATACACCATCTTCCCAAGGATTGTATTTGGATATTCTGGCGGCCCAATACTCGATCTTTCCCGTAAAAGCACGGGGAAACTTGGATGGATATTCTTATACCCGCAATGCCAATGGGGATCTCATGATGTATGATGTCCGGGATGGGTCGCGGTCTGAATTTCGTTGGGTAGACATGCCCGAAGGATCTGTATTGTATATCCCTGCTGTTCTGGGTAGACCGGAACAATGGGTCAACTCTGAAGACTATACAAAATTAGAACCCGTTCAGTCTGAAGAAGTGTGGACATATGAGTTTGGTTATGCTGGTTTTATAGGTAAAAAAACACGCGGCACTTTTGATCTTTATTATAGTACATATAGTGATTTTGTGAGTGATTTAACTTGGATCACTCCGGTGGTATTGGATACCTCAAGGGGATACTATTCAGTTAAAACACCTGATGTTGATATTCTTGGCTTTATTCCCACGACCCAACATAGTGGCATTAAAGACGGTGGTGATGGAATACCGGGCGCTTACTATATAGAATATGGATCTGCAAATTGGGGACTTATCCCAACGGGATGGTGGTCAAAACCACGAGAAGCACGACCAGGGACTGAACTCATCATTTCCGATGGCGATACCTTGGGTGCATGGTGGTCTGATGATAGTGTGGACTTTGACAATCCGGTTAATTTGATGTTATCAAATATCAATTATGGTGCTGTCAGTTTATGGGGACTCGATGCGAGCCTCTATACATTTATTACGCCACAAATTACCGCAGATATCAATTTTTCGTTTTTAGGCAAAACCAGATTTTGGAATTTTCTCACTCGCGATTACGATCCGATTAATGCACCGAAATTTAAAGTAAATGCAAAAGTTGCCTATAATGCGGATCACGGTTTCCATGGAAATATTGGCTTTCGATATATTCCTGAATTTGACTGGGCAGCTGGAGTGCATTATGGTACAATAGACGAATATCTTGTGGTAGATACAATGATTGGATACCGCTTTGGCGAAAGATATAACCTCTTATTAAATATTAACAATTTGAATGGCGATGTTCATCGAGAAATCATTGGTGGACCTAA
>CAJWIT010000109.1 GCA_913041945.1 uncultured Fidelibacterota bacterium | reverse complement strand
CTTTGGCACCGCCGGTTTCTTGATAGGATGAAGGTACATAAATAGACATGAAAGGTGCATCTAGACCACCGTCTTTAGCACGGATGTAATCGAAATCGCCACCTTCTGTACGAACAGATAAATCTTCGTAGCCATCATTTAAGCGCCAGGGGACATCGATATGGCCATCGGTAATAATATATGTATGAGCTAATTCATTGGCTCTTTTCTTTAAACTGGCATCATTGCTACAGCCGACCATAATAATGGCCATTGCGATAAAAAATGATAATTTCTTTTTCATGATATTTCCTTTACATACTTGGGACTAACATAACTGCATTTTGTACTAATCGCGAAGGGCCAACCCAGAACATACGATATTGTGTATTATCCACAAGGAAGACAACCTTACCTTGGCCTACAGGCTGAACCGCTGCGAAGACTTTTCCTGATAACAATTTTTGATTCTCAATTGAAATATAACCGGATACTTTTATTTTTTTTGGATTTTTATGATAATATCCTACAGTTTGTAAATTGGCATTTGGCTCTAATGCTTTTGTATTTTGTTTTAGTGTATAGAGCATTTCTGGGATTCCAAATGCTAGCGGATTGGAATTATCCATGACCCCAAGCAATGCTGTCCCCGGTATTCGTTTGAGGCCCGATGAATCAGCGCGATCTTCATAACGTGTATAAGCACTGGCTGGAATTGTATCTGATTCTATTTTTGGAAGTGAAACAGTTTTTACTTTTGTTAAACCCGATTTTTCTCCAAAAAATTCAGCAGAGCTTTCTGTTGCTACCAAGGTGCCACCTTCTCTAACCCATTGCTTTATTTTTTTCACAACGATAGAATCCAGCTCACCGCGGGTTCCAGGAAAAATCAAAACATTGTATTTCTTTAAATTCATTTGCTTGATCCGTGCTGTGCGAATCCTAGAAATACCAAGCTCAGTATCTTTATCAAGTAAAAACCAAAGTTGACCAGCGGTATAAGAATTAAATGGACTATCAACCATTAATCCGACTTTAGATTGTTTTAAAGGGACCATATTACCAGATCCAAAATCAATACCTGAATTCATGCGTCCAGTTTCAAAAGTTTCGATTTCTACTCCTGCAGTAGATGCAATAATCTCCATATCATTTTGAGCCGACTTTTGTTTTTCTTGGTTACGGCCGCTAAGTATAACTAGCGTTCCGCGAGGATAGTCGCGGATTCCATTATTGAATTCTTTGCGCGCCGATCGAACACGATAACCTTTATTCCACAACATGGCAAGCGCTTTGGGTGCATTGCGCTGGTGCCAATTGATAACATACGCATAAGGGTCGTTTTTTTTGGTTAACCCCGAAGGATAATTCAATTTCTCTGTCAGGCGGTTAGTGCCCATGCGTAATTTATTTTCCGTCCAATAAGCTTCTAGATTATAGGCTAAGGGCGCGGACCAAGTCGCCATATCATACATAATGGAATCCTCAATTTCCATTTCACGTTGTAAAACAGTGTTAATAAATAAATGGCGTGGCTGATCAGTAAAAATAACGAAATCCCCCTTTTTGAATTCATGTCGGTTAGCAATCCCATCTTTATAATTATGTGTTTTAATTACATTAAAATCGGTTTTTGCCTTATGAATTTCGATGCCGTGTTCCATGAGCATATTCATAACATCGTATAAATAATTATGAGTGTTATCAGGGAAAATATAAGCTGCTGCGTTACCTTTATTTGTTTTTTCTTGGAAAGAATCATGAAAGTATTGATTCAGTGTTTGACGGTTTCTAACAGCAGCAGATAAAGTAGCAAAAGAAGTCTCGTAATGGTCAAAAATACGCTGGCGTAAAGTTAAGGTATAACCATCATCTGTTTTCACTGCTCGTCCGCCGCGAGAATGGCCGCCTTGTTCTACAAGCATACCGATAGCACCCATTACACTAGGATAGGAAGAACCATAACCAGGATAGAAAAAATCAAAACCTTCACGAGTATAGTACATTACTTTATGTTTATCGAAAGCAGCAATATTCGCTAATCCAAATGTGTCGGATAAAGCTTCATAAGGATCTGGAAGCATTAAATTTTTAGGGGTTGTCCCTGGCATGGTAAAATAATTTCTATTGAAACCCATTTCATGGTAATCCACATGGATTTGGGGCATCCAATGCTGGTAGGCTGCAATCCGTCCTTGAGATTCAGGATGAACTAGCCAAACCCAATCTCGATTTAAATCAAACCAGTAATGGTTCGTACGACCACCAGGCCAAGGCTCATCATGTTCATAATCAAATTCATCAGCATTGGTTACTTGACTTTTAGCTGATTTATACCAGTATACGTATCGGTCGCGACCATCTGGGTTCACACAAGGGACCAAAATAACGACAGAATTATCTATAATGGCTCGCGTTTCACGATCTTGTCCAGCGGCCAACCGGTATGCCACCTGCATCACCGCTTCGGTACTGGAGGCTTCGTTGCCATGAACATTGTAGCTCAGCCAATAAACACCGGGGTTTTCTTGAATTATTTTATCAGCAACACGGTTATTGATTGTTCGTGGATCGGTGAGGCGTAAGTTATTTTTTCGAATTTCTTCTAAACGACCACGTTGTGAAGAAGAAGTAATCACTAAATATTCTAAAGCCCGTTTTTCATGAGTTTTGCCATAAGAATGAATCGATACACGATCAGATTCCTGTGCTAAGTTTCTAAGATAGGACATTACATCAGCATAAAACGTGTACTCTGTACCTAAATCATAACCTAAATAATCTTTTGGCGATTGGATAGAAAGGTCGTAACTAATGCCAGGAGTGAATTTAAAACGCGAGT
>CAJWIT010000108.1 GCA_913041945.1 uncultured Fidelibacterota bacterium | reverse complement strand
ATCCAGTTGTACGCGCAAACCCTGTATTGCAAAGGATCAAACCTAAAAATATATACAGAAACAGTTTTTTCATGTTCTCTATTTTACACCCAAAGCCCTTTCAGAGACAGTAAGATTATTTGCGGCTTTTGCAAAGAAAATATTGACGTAGAAGAAATAAACTTATTCAACAAATTTCACTAAAAAAAATCTCCCCTAGTCAGAGACAAGGGGAGATATTAATTTAAAAGTCTATGTTTTCAAACAATTAATTAAAAAGCTTTCCACACAGATTCGTTATCAGCTAACCATTTTTTTCCAGCATCTTCATGAGTCATTCCATCAACGTCAACTAAAGCTGCCATTGCACCAATTTGACCTGTTGTAAATGCCATATTTTTGAAAATAGCCGCTGCATCTGGATGAGTTTTAGGAAAGTTTTCATTCACTGCTTTTTTCAGATAACCATCTGGTGAACCACATTTTCCATCACCACCATCTACTGGTCGACAACCATCATAGTATGGAGGGAAATCAATAAATGTAAAACCTGCACCATCAGTAAAGTTTGGTGTCCAGTTAAAGATGATTGTTCCTCTTCCTTCTTTTTTAGCTGCTGCTAGTTCAGCCCATAGTGCATCAGCACTACCAGCAAACTTAACAGTCCACAAATCACCTAGTCCAAGTGCTTCAAGTCGCTGAGGCATTAAATCTTGGTGCCACGTTTGTGGACCTTCTAGCCAACGACCTTTTCCACCTGAATCCGGTGTTGCAAAGTTTGCAGCACAGTCAGGATTTTGTAAAGCAGTCCAATCTGGAAGACCAGGACATAATCCATCATCAGCTACCCAGTTTGGATAACCCATATCCTCTAGAGATCTAGCTACATGGTCACCCCAATCAAGCAAACCACCCGCGTCGCGCGCTGCGTCGAATGATGCACCGAATGCAGATTGCCAAACTTCTTGTGATATATCTACATCACCTTGGCGGATTGATTCGTATACCGCTTGAGAGTCTGCAGGGACATATTCCACATTGTCACCTATGCTTTCAAAAATTCCACCAATAACATAAGCCATCACAACTTGACTTGACCAGTTGTGTACTGGAATTCTTATAGGTTTTTTGCTGTCAGCAGCAATTGAAGTACTTGCAAAAGATACTAACAAAGCTACAGCAGCAATGATTCTTGTTAAAGTCTTAATCATCATTCCTCCTAGGTTGAATTTTGATTTTATAGAAACAGTTTAATCATAGAATTCAAAAAATACTAGTTAAAAATTTCATATGTTGAAATCATACTTTCATATATAATTATTGAAAATACAGGATAACTTTTGTTTAAATGAAATACATATAGTCTAAAATATAGTTACTATTATGCAGAAAACCTTGTAATTGTGATATTTATTTAGAGTCTTTGAATCAGAAAATAAAGATTTATTTTTCATTCGGAAACAAGACACGAATGAAGTGTGTCGCGGATCGTCCAATGATTTCTATCAATCCAGCCAATGTAATCAGGACAATACCAGTGATTTCACGTAGGCCGAACGGTTCATTTGCCAATATGGCTGCTGTTGACGATCCAACAATGATTTCGGTCATAAACAATAATCCGGCAATACCCGGATTCAGATGCGGAGTCCCCCACATTACAGCATACACACCAGGTAGCACGACAATCAGCAGTACCGGTAACAACCATGGTAGTGAGTTGATAAGCGAACCGATTTCTAAGGTTGAGAACTCTTTGGAAAAAGGCAGACAAGCAATGATGATTGCCGTGATTGTCCCCCAGATAAAATAAGTCGTAGTCAGCTCTATCGCGCCATTGTTTTCTTCATTACGCATGAGAACCATTGCAATGGCCCATATAATACCTGATGACAGGCTAATCCAGTCTCCAGCGTACTTGGGCCAGGGAACGCCCACATCAGCACCGAAAATCACCAGCATGCCCGCCATGCCGAAACATATCGACAGTATTCTGATGGGAATGATGCTTTCCTTGAGAAAAATCCGAGCAAGAATCATTCCCCATATAGGACAGAGATAATAGAGCAGTATAGCCCTTACAACTTCTGTATATAAAAACGCATTGGAGTAAAGAACCATAGAAAAACCCGCAAAAAATCCTATTAACTGCAATCTCCATCCACCACGAATAATATGGCGCCAGCGATACAGAATCAAAGGCACAAGAGCCATGAGGGGTAAAAAGTAGAAAACTACTGTGGCCCAGACATCTGAAATGCCTGCGTCATCAAGTGCCCGAAGCGGTATCCAGAACACGCCCCAGACCATTCCGCCATAGGCGCAAGCCAACTTGGCTTTGTTTTCAAATTTTATCACTCAAATTTCTCCTGAGATGAAAACTTGCGCATAAAATCCATAAAATAAAAGTTCTTCATATAATTTCTTAATGTTTTATCTCTCCATGAAAAAACGAAGTTTGATCAAAAGCAATGATCTTAATTTCTGAAATTACCGAAGAGGAGGAGTATTATTTCATCACCTATGCATGGGTACGAGTCTTATCAGGGTCATAGAATGGTGTTGATTCCACTGTTGCGGTGTTATCAATCCCATCTCCTTTGACCCGAAGTTTAGTTCCAATCTCAGAAGCGTCTGGAGTAAGATGAACCAGTGCCAAGGATTTTTTCATCCGATGTGAATATATGGGACTGTTCACAACGCCGACTTCTTTATCGTCCAGCAAGAGAATTTCTCCACCTGCTAATGCCTCATTGTGATCAACATAAATTCCAGCAAAAGTGATTCTTTCCTGGCCTCTCAGGGATTTTGCGGCCGCTTTACCGCGATAGTTTCCAGCTTTAGAGAAAGCCCAACCAAGCCCCACCTCCCACGGAGAGTTCTCCTTGGTCATATCATAAGGATAAAACA
>CAJWIT010000107.1 GCA_913041945.1 uncultured Fidelibacterota bacterium | reverse complement strand
TGTTGCTGGATAAGCCTGGTAATTATTACGTTATCGTCGAAGCCGAAGACAACCTTGGAAACATTTCTAACAAGAAAATGATTTTTATTGTCAAAGCAGGTTGAAATTAAATGTTGGTCAGAAAATTTAGTTCAATTTTCTTTCGTTTGAAAAAGATTAAATTAGCCGAATGCTTCTGGTTCCTGCCAGTTTAAATGTCATTTGAAAAAACCGAAATTTTGTTTGGAACTGTTTAGTTTTTGATTCAGATCCACAAAGGTCCTTGAAATAAGACCTTTTCGCGTGTGTATGTTTGCAGGTCACTCCTTCCGAAAAATTATTTATTCCTTACTTAATGATGCAGTAGTAAAAATCCCTAAAACTATGTCATCTTGAGCGAAGCGAAAAATCTTGTTTAAGCAATCACACTAATATAATTAAGATTTCTCCCTACAGTCGAAATGACTGTGAGGATTTCAGACTTATTACAAGACCGTCATTTAATAAACTTTTGAAAATAATTAAGCTTTGTTACAATAAAAAATACTTTCAGAAAACAATCCACTTTACAGGAGTAAAATCATGGTTACAGCACTTGTATTATTAAATATAGAGCGTCAACAAGTTAAATCAATTTCGCAACAACTAGTTGACATGCAGGAAGTCTCAGAGGTCTATTCGGTTGCAGGCAGGTACGATTTAGTGGCGATTGTACGGGTAAAAAACAATCAGCAAATTGCGGACACAATAACAGTAAAATTTGGAGAACTTAATGGAATTACTGCTACAGAAACATTAATTGCTTTCAACACGTTTTCGCGACACGATCTGGAACACATGTTTTCAATAGGAGAGTGAGAACACGTGTCAGACTCAAATCTGCAGCAAAGTATAAAAGTCAGGGATACAATTTCCCGGATGAGTTTCTACGATCCTCCTCTTGAGAATCGTAATCCGGAAGAGCATTTGTTGATGGACTTCAATGAACCTCCGCTTCCTCCTCCCAAAGAAGTTATCGATAAAATAGCACATTTCCTGAAAAAGCGTGCCCATGCATATCCTGTCTACAGTGATTTTCTAGAGGTGCTGAGTAAATATACCGGTGCCTCACAAGATAGTTTACTGCTGACAAATGGTTCGGATCAGGCAATAGACGTCATTTTGCGTTGTTTACTGGAAAGTGGTGAGGAAGTGGCAATGGCTCAACCTGGATTTGCAATGTTTAAGCAAGTAGCAGGAACAATAGGGTGTCAGGTAGTTGGTCCTTTATTTCCTCCAGATCTTCATTTTCCTCATGAAGAATTGAAAGATGCAGTGAATCCACAGACCCGTTTAATTGTGGTCGTAAATCCAAATAATCCCACTGGAACCTCTGTTTCGCAGGATCAAATTGAGGATTTGCTGAAAACATTTCCTGATGTTCCTGTTCTGGTTGACGAAGCCTATTTCGAATTTACCGGACAAACTTGTGTACCTCTATTACCAAATTATCCAAATTTGATAATAATCCGCACTTTTTCCAAAGCATTGGGTTTGCCAAGTTTGCGTTTGGGCTATGTAATTGCGAGACCGGACTTTATTGTTCATCTCAAAAAAATACGTGGACCTTATGATGTGAACCTGGTTGCAGTTTTAGCTGCGCGGGAACAACTGAATCATCCTGAGCATTGGCAAGGAGTCGTAAGACATCTAATGGATGAGAGTAAACCTGCACTTGAAAAATATTTTGACGAACAGCAGGTCAAATATTATTCAGGAGCAGCCAATTTTATGCTGGTTGAACCCCATAATATTGTCAAAGCAACTACATTTTTGAAGGAAAATAAAATACTTGTACGCCCGATGAACCAGCCTATTTCCCACACTTTCCGCATGAGTCTCAGGATGATGCCGGATATGCGGCGTTTTATGGAAGTGTACAGCAGGTTTTTAAACGCTTAAACAAATATAGCTGGAATTGGTGGGGAACTTGCATGCTTGCTGGTCTAATTAAGTGATCTCATGGGAGGCCACTGTTTCCCAAGGATGGGAAAAAATTGCCAGGGACGACAAGCTTTATTCAATGGCCTCCCGTGTACCCGTTTTTGATGCTGATACTCCACTCCGGGAATCGGCCTTTTTCCTCAGCAATCCCTCAAGCTGTTCCAGAAATAATTCGGATAGACTTTACTGTTCTTCAGACTGGAGAAGTTTATTTCAAAAAGAATCAAAAGTTCCTGTTTTTCGTTTATTTTAGTTTACTCGTGAGTCACGTGTTCTCTTCTCGTAAAATACTTATATTATTGGCTACGGCCCTTAATAATCCATAGATACCACCATAATTACCACCAAATGATCAGTATAGGGAAGCTGATTTTTAAAATTTCCCTCGTGCGTGCGTGTAGTGTGTGAGGCTCCAGAACTTGCACAACCCACCCAGTAATCTTTCCAAGTCATTCAGACCACTTACAGCATATCTAATTTACAAGAGTGTATCTCGCTTTTTCAGTTGGCCCAATTTGAAAATTCAATCGTTGTATATTACAAAAATGTGTATTGTCAGATTCCTTTTTGGGCAGTCTTTTGCAGGTCCAATCACAGCTTAAGCCTTTGAATTCGGAGTAAGAATAATATTTCAAATTGGTTTTGATTTTTTTGTTATTAAGAATTTTTGGATTTACAAGAGATTAAATTTTTTATCAGCTTTTGAAAATTGAGAGTACTTAAATTAATTTTTTTCTTTTTATTTATATTAAAGAATTCTGCAACTGGGCAAATAGTCACTCCATCACTTGATGCAAGTGTACTATCATTAATGCCTGCCTCTGCTGGATGGAGAGATGAAACAAATTTTAATGGTTCGTTTGAATCATTCGCAGAAACTGATCTTGAAGGAAATAAGTCAACGGCTAGCGACGTAAGTTATATGGTATCATCAAAATTATTATATAATTT
>CAJWIT010000106.1 GCA_913041945.1 uncultured Fidelibacterota bacterium | reverse complement strand
TGGTTGTTCTTACAGCAACAGTGTTTTCTCAATCGGAATGTGACGGAGAACGATATATGTCAGACATCTTTCCGGATATACAGATAACCTCAAATATCGAATATGGAGAAAATATTACCGAGGATATTTTAGGAACAGAATACACGCAAACTCTTTATTTAGATGTCTATGAACCGGAGGGTGATAATGTCAATGAGAGACCCCTGATCATTTTCATGTTTGGAGGGGCATTTATTTCCGGTTCAAAAAACTCACCCGTCATGCAGGAATTGTGTACACGATATGCAAAAATGGGTTATGTTGCTTCTGCCATTGATTACAGGCTCACCCCGACATTGATTTGGAATGGTACTGAAGAAAATGCATATAAAGCCGTTCTAAAAGCAATTCATGATTTAAAAGCGGCTATCAGGTATTTCAGGATGAATGATAGTCTGTATGATGACTTTGGGGTAGATACATCCAGGATTTATACCGGGGGTTCATCTGCAGGAGCGATTGCGTCAGTGAATACGGCATATTTAAATGAGGAAAGTGAAATCCCTGACCTGGTTATTGATTTCGTGAATGAATCCGGTGGACTAGAAGGATTGAGTGGAAATCCGGGTTTTGACTCTCATTTTTATGGAATTGTGAATTTATGCGGAGCAGTCGGAGATACCAATTGGATAGAATTCAATGATATACCCATCGTAAGTGTTCATGGGGATGAGGACACTGTTGTTCCTTATGCTGATGACCTGGTAACACTGTTTGGAATTAATCTCCAGGTCTATGGGAGTTATAGCATTCATCAGACAATGATTGATTTAGGAAATCAAAGTGCATTGTATACTTTTGAAGGAGAAGGTCATACACCTTATGGCTATTCAGATGCATACATGGATGTGACGATTGATTTTACGAAAGAGCACATGTATGATTTGGTCTGCGCAGAATCTCAGTCCGAAGAAATCTCTATTTATTACGAAGCAAATTGGAATCTGGTTGGTTTACCCCTTGAGGTTGAAGATGCTTCGTACGGTTTTTTATTCCCTGAATCAATAGATGGAACTTTATACTCTTTTGATGATGGATACATATCTGGATCTGACCTTACCCCAGGCGAGGGATACTGGTTACGATTTGAAAATGCTGGAAGTACCACTATTCCCGGCACCACAATCAATGAACTTACAGTCAGTTTAAATGAGGGATGGAACCTTGTTTCTGGTTTGTCAGAGGATGTATCCATCTATTCTGTTTCTGATCCAGACAGTATTATTGTTCCAGGAACCCTGTACGGTTTCAATGAAGGATATGTAGGAACAGATATACTTGTTTCGGGTAATGGGTATTGGGTGAGAGCTTTTGAAGAAGGTGAGATTACACTGACAAGCGGAGCATTAGCGAAAACTTCGCCAAGAGAGTTTAGTCTTAAAGGTAAGGCCAACAACTTAACCATGAATAATACGGACTTATATTTCGGTGTTGAAATGTCAGCAGGAGACAGACTCAGCTACAGCTTACCTCCCAAACCGCCTGCCGGAGCGTTTGATGTGCGTTTTTCCGGTAACTGGAAATACTGCGAAGATTCCGGTGTAATTGAAGTGATGAATCCTGGAGAAACTCTGGTAATTGAATACAACGTAAAAGAAGGTGAGCTGTGGGAGTTGGTCCCTGTCATTGCGAATGGAACGGGGTGGAGTGCGGCAATCCCATTATCTGATCAAGGGCAGTTAACTTTGGGTTCAGGTGTTGAACAGTGGATATTGAGAAAATCCGTATCAACCGTTTCAACTACCTTCGCCTTGCATCCTGCTTATCCGAATCCTTTCAACCCAATCACAAGCCTATGCTACGACCTACCAGAACAGGCACAGGTTACTCTCACGATTTACGATCTAATGGGCAGGGAAGTCACTCAGCTGGTGAACACAACTCAGACAGCAGGATACAGGTCAGTCCAGTGGGATGCTACAGACATCCATGGTAAACCTGTAAGTGCAGGAGTCTATCTTTTCCAGATACAGGCAGGAGAGTTTGTGCAGACTAAGAAAATGGTGCTGTTGAAATGAATTGATTCTTCTGGGTAGATTGAAGAGTTAGTCTTCTATTAGAAGAATTATGAAAATAAGAATCGTTAATATATTATTTATAGGATTGTTAGGTGCCCAACCGAATTCTGATCTTGATCAAATTATATTGGACCATATGAACTCTGGATATATACCGGGTTTATCTGCATGTATAGTTGTAAATGATCAGGTAATATGGTCAAACAGTTATGGGACAGCGAACATAACACTAAATATTCCTGTTACTGAGGATATACACTTTTTATTGGCATCTATTTCTAAATTAGTGACCGCAACAGCTGTAATGCAGTTATATGAAGACGGCAGCATCGAGCTCCATGATTCTATAAACCAATATCTTCCATTTACAGTGACCAATCCCTTTCATCCTGACACAGAAATAACCCTCTATATGCTCTTGACACATACCTCCAGCATAAATGAGGATTTAACTTTTTCAGAAGAATACTCCATTTTCGGAAATAATCCAGAAATGGACTTAGAATATTTTCTCTCCAATTATTTGGTGGTGGGTGGAGAATTTTATTCATCAAACAACTACTATAATTATGAACCTGGTGATCAATGGAATTATAGTAACATAGGATTTGCACTGATTGCATTAATAGTTGAATCCATAGCTGAACAATCATTTGAAGATTATTGTGATGTAAATATCTTTGATCCTCTTGGCATGGAAGAAACCTCATGGCATTTTGAAGAGATGGATGAGTCAACTGTTGCTATGCCCTATGAATGGATGCCGGGCTGGGAGGGAATGGGGCATTATTTCATTCCGTATTATCCTTCAGCACAACTCAGGTCAAGTGTTAATGAGCTTAGTTCCTTTCTAATTGGTTATATGGAAAATTTTTCAGGATTACTGGGTGATGAGACTATTGAACTAATACTCACAGAACATATTGATGACGGCTGGAGCTGGATGAATATGAGCGAAGGGTGGGGCCTTGGTTGGTATCATAAAATTATAAATGGAAGGGATCTTTGGGGCCATAATGGTG
>CAJWIT010000105.1 GCA_913041945.1 uncultured Fidelibacterota bacterium | reverse complement strand
TTCTTGTAAACTACTGACTTGCAATAAGGAAAAAGTCAATGAGAACACACATTAAATAAAACTTGTTCACAATGCCCTCTAAAACGAAGAAAAAGAATATTAATACCAGAGAAAAAATCGGACGGCTGGACGCTGACTATGATCTGAGAAAAAAAGTTTTACCTCTCTGCAGGCTGAACATGGGGGAAATCTGGGAAGATGAAATTACAGGGCATAAAGTTGGGGTTTTGGATGCAACGAATCTTTCAGATCTTCAGAAAATAATGGGTTCTGAAAAAACCCAGCTCATTGTAAATGACCCACCTTACAATATCTCGGTTGGTAACAACAATACAGGAAATCTATCCAAAACCAGGTTAAATCATTATATAGACTTCTCCAAGAAATGGGTAAAGAACGCTCTATCAATTCTTGATAAAGATTCGCATTTTTATATATGGTTAGGTGCCGATTATAAAGACAGCTTTCAGCCACTGCCAGACTTTATGATTATGATGAGAGATTTTCATAATCTTTCACCCAGGAATTTTATTACAATGCGCAATCAACGGGGTTTTGGGACGCAAAAGAACTGGATGTGGGTAAGACAGGAATTATTACACTATATAAAAGGAAATCCAGCTTTCCAGGTAACATACACTGACATACCAAAAATACTCCGTGGTTATTATAAAAAAGTAAATGGCAAAGTAACCGAAAACTTTGAGAGAAGCAAATCAGATACCATAAGACCAGGAAACGTATGGGTTGACATACAGCAAGTATTCTATAGGATGGAAGAAAATGTTCCTGGCTGTTATGCACAAAAACCAATCAAATCAATTGACAGGATGGTAAAAACAAGTTCAAAAGAGGATGACATAATCGTTGATTTTTTCTCTCATTCAGGGACAACTCTGATTGTAGGCGAAATTTTGAAACGAAAAGTGTACACATTCGATATTGACCCAATTTTTGCGGAATTATCAATCAGGCGTCTCGAAAATTATAGAAAAACCGGAAAACTTGGGTGGCAGTGGAAAACCCCATTCCCAGAATTATCATAACGTATAACTCCCACTCCACCGGAGAGCTTATTCGTTAGGCACCCGAAGAGAATATAAAATTATGCGTATTCATCATTTGCAGCATGTGCCATTTGAAGGACTTGGTTGTATGAAGTCTTATTTTATCAATAAGGGGCACCAATTAAGTTCAACCCACCTGTATTTGAATGAACCTTTGCCGCAACTCCACGATTTCGACTGGCTCATAGTGATGGGCGGACCGATGGGGGTTAGTGATGAATTACACTATCCATGGATGAGCAAAGAAAAAGCACTCATTAAGTCCTCAATAGAATCGGGGAAAATTGTCTTAGGCATTTGTTTAGGTGCTCAATTTATTGCCGATGCACTGGGATCAAAGGTTTATAAAAATAGCTATCGTGAAATCGGTTGGTTTCCTATAAATGTCGCAAAGCAATTAGATAATACTATTTTTCAAGGAGTATTTCCACAAGGAATCGAGGTATTTCATTGGCATGGTGAAACTTTCGATATTCCTGCATCCGGTGTTCTGGTAGCATCAAGTGAAGCCTGTCAAAATCAAGGTTTTATAGTTGAGAACCGAATTGTTGGGCTACAATTTCATCTAGAAACAACCTTGGATTCAGCAAAAGCTCTTATCGAAAATTGTCGTAATGAATTAGACGGGTCAAAATTTGTTCAAAATGAAAAAGATATACTGGCAAAAGAAAAACGATTTTTACCTATTAATGAATTAATGATTGCAGTTCTTAAAAGACTGGAAACAAATTGCGCCCAATAACTGCAGCAACTCATACTGACGAATCAGCTGCACTTCATTGCCGCTGGCGAACCTAGTTGTTACACATCCCCCCGTCTTCCCCACCCCATCTTTTTCCGCAGGGTACGAAAATAATTGGAGCCAGGAAACCCGATCATACTAATGGTGTAACCTGCTGCTCGAATTTCTACTGTGGAACCAGAACCAAGCTCCTCGCAGATTTGTCCATCCACTGCCAAGGCAATGCCATCATCATGATCTAAAGGAAAGGAAATGTTCAATACCTGATCATCTGGAATAACAATTGGCCTTAAGGTTAGGGAATGAGGACATATGGGTGTTACTACCATGGTTCTCATCGTGGGAACAACGATAGGACCTCCTGCTGCCAGGGAATAAGCAGTGGACCCGGTAGGCGTGGATACGATCAGCCCGTCTGCTTTGTAATTGGCGATGACATGATTATTGGCCTGCAATTCATAAACCAGCACCCGATGGGACTTGCCTCTATCGATAACCATATCATTCAGGGCAAAAAATGTACTGGACTTCCCTCCATTGTACACTGTGCTTTTGAGAATCATTCTTGGCTGAACGAGATAATCTCCTGCAGCTACCTGATCCAGTTTGTCAAACATTTGATCCACATTCACTGCTGCAAGGAAACCCAGCTCACCCAAATGAATTCCCAGGATAGGAACATTTCGATCCCCAACAGCGCGTGCAAGGGAAAGCATGGTCCCGTCCCCACCTAAAGCTAAAAGGAAATCAAGTTTGAAGAAGTCCTCAGCAGATTCAATCACCTGGCATGAAAATGCCTGGGGATCTTCCATGTTATCTCTAATCCTGGTGGTCAGGTGAACTTCAAGATTTTTTTCCTCTGTCCAGGAAATAATGTCAGGAAGCAATTCCCAGAATGCCGATTTCTCCGTATTCCCCCAAATACCAAAACGCTTAGGAACTTTCATCAAAATCCTCCAGAGAAAATTGTCCCTCGCTTTCTTTCACCAAGGTCTTAATAGACTGTTCTGCTTGATCCAGCTTTGCCCGACAGGCTTCAGCCAGTTTCACTCCTTCCTCAAACAGTTCAAGACTTTTTTCAAGAGATTCTTCCCCGGTCTCAAGCTGGGTTACAATGTTTCCCAACCGTTGAAATGCTTCTTCAAATTGAATTGTTTCTTTTTTCTTCACCATAACAGAAATTAAGGATAAAGGATTATGAAATAAGGAAAAAGTTCAATGGAAAATTGGTCTGTTTTCATCGAATGTATCATTTCTCTTCTATATCATTTGTTTTCACCGCAGAAAATTTTCCCCGTGCAGTCTG
>CAJWIT010000104.1 GCA_913041945.1 uncultured Fidelibacterota bacterium | reverse complement strand
GTTTCCATCATGTGGATGGAATGTGATGTTGTCAAAATAGCAAATATTATCCTGCGTTCTTCCTGCCAGATCAAAATCGGGGAAGATCACTAATTGATCATATCCATCTGTAACTTGAGCAGCGAAGTCAAATGTAAGTTCTTCCCATTCATTTACTACTGTATTTGCAACTTTAATTTCCCCCAGAGACCAGCCGTCAGGTTTCACTAATTTGATACCAACATCGCTGATTACTGGTTTGTAGACCATAATCTTAATGGTACTGTTTGTTTCGTTCAGATTGAACGTTCCAATATCGGCACCGTGCAGGGTTTCGCATCCAGCCCAGGGCTGACCCGCAACCAAGGCAGTAAACTTAGCAGCGGTTGCTGATGTGTTTGGTGCAGAAGCATCGGGATTTGCTAAGATCTCAACTGCTGGATTTGTATTATTTTCAAATACTGTCCAGGTCCAGTTAGCTCCAAAACCACCTGCTTCAAAATCAATTGGTGCATTTTGTGCAAACACAACGGTCATCATTGTAAATACTAATGTAAATTTCTTCATTGAACTTTTCATATTAGTCCTCCTAATATTGTTTCTCCTTAAATATACTCAGTTATAGGAAGCTATGATGTGATTGTCATCACAGGTTCTACGTTTCCAACTATGCATAGCTTGAGGTTATATTTAAAGTGTTTATTTTGAATATTATTTAATTTCTAACAAGAGAATATAATAAAATTACAATATAATTAAAAGAAATTTTAAATATAATGCAAATTATTTTCATTATTAACTTCTCTAACATAAATTCATGTTAATATTTTTATATGAAGTTTAAAATACTGTCAACTTTTATCAGTGTTGTTTTATACCTGTCCTTTTTCGGGTGTGAAGAGAATGAACCGTTGCCTGATCAAGTTCCGCCGGAACTTTCCTTAGTTGATTTTACAGACAGCACCATTCTATCAGTTGAGGGCATTGTCACAATCACTGCTGAAGCAAATGATAATACTGGAATCAGTAAAATTGAATTTTATATCGATAACAGTCTAATGTTTACAGATACCAGTGTACCCTATGAATATGAGTGGGATACTACTGAAGAATCAAATTGTTCTCTGCGCAGAATCAAGGTCATAGCATATGATAATAGATTGAATTCCACTGAAATTGAACATTATGTTTTTATCGATAATTTGAATCTGTCAGAAATAAATGTAAGCTGTTGGTATACCAGTGGTATAAACGAACCTAAGCTTGAAAGGAAAAGTGATAAATATTTTGGGACATCATCATGTAGTAGTCCCTCTGCATTAGAAGTTAATATTTCCACGAATGAAACATATCAGGAGATCGATGGCTTTGGAGCTGCCCTCACAAACTCGTCTGCCTGGCTCATTGATAATTCTACCAGGAGAGATGAAATTATAGATGAATTATTTTCACCTGATAGTGGAATTGGAATTAGCTACATCAGATTGGCAATGGGTTCCTCAGATTTTGTTCAGGGTGAGCATTACTCCTATGCAGAAACACCGAACGATATGGATCTTTCTGAGTTTTCAATTGAAAGGGACAGGGAGCACATCATTCCCGTTCTTCAAGATATACTCGCCATAAATCCTGACATAAAGATAATGGGCTCTCCCTGGAGTCCCCCTGGCTGGATGAAAACAAGCGGCCAGTTTGTTTGTGGAAGTCATTGGGATAGTCGATTAAAGACAGAAATGTATTCTGTCTATGCTGACTATTTTATAAGGTTTATACAAGAATATACTATTGAAGGGATTCAGATTCATGCAATCACAATTCAAAATGAACCTTTATACTGCCCTTGGGACTACCCCGGTCTCTATATGCCCGGAGATGAACAAAGGGATTTTATTAAAGTTTTAGGACCGAAATTTGCTGAAAATGGGATAGACACTGAAATTGTTATTTTTGATCATAATTGGGATGACTCTGAACAAACAGGTGCCTTTGATTATGCAGAAGTGATCTATGATGACCCTGTTGCACTATCGTACATAGCAGGGACTGGATTTCATGGCTATGGAAACGGTGAGGCCAGTATGCAGGAATTGGTTTATAATTTAGATCCCACCAAAGCTATATATTTTACGGAGAGGACAAACTTCACGGGATGGACTGATTGGGATGGCGTATTAGGTCACATTGCAAAATATTACTTTATAGATGTTCTGAGATATTGGTCAAAAAATGTCCTACTCTGGAACTTGGCACTTGATATGGATAATGGCCCTTATAACGGGGGATGTCCGAACTGTACAGGCGTGGTCACTATAGAGGATGATTATTTTGAAAAAGAAATCGATTATTATATTATCGGGCACTTCAGCAAGTTTGTTCAGCAGGGCGCCAACCGTATATACTCAAATACCTTTGAAGGAGAGCTTGAAACAGTCGCCTTTCAAAATCCGGATGGTTCTCTTGTGGTGGTTACATTAAATCCCGGTTGGAACACCGTTAGTTACAAAATAAACTGGAATGATATGTATTTCAATCATTCGCTATCCCCACAATCCATGGCAACATTTGTCTGGGAACCGTAGGAGACAGTACAGCTATTTAATTCACGCTTTCATAAACCCGAACAAAATCCACCTTCATCTCCTGTGGGAAACTCGAGTTATCAATAGGACATATTCCTCCCCACGATCCACCAATAGCAAGATTTAATATTATATGAAATTCCTGATCAAATGGCCACATTCCTGACCCTTCCCCAATATTTGTGAACGTCCAGTAATGGTTATTATTTATAAAAAAATCTATTTTGGATGCGGACCATTCAATACTGTAAATATTAAAATTGTCTGATACCCCAGGTACATAATGTTCCTGTCCGTTTCCTCCAGCAGACTGGTTCGGACAGCCATCATCCCAATTGCAGTCTTCTGTGTGGACAGAACCCTTTACCCAGTTTAGGTTACAGCCTACATGTTCCATAATATCTATCTCTCCACTTGCGGGCCACCAATTTTCGTCCTCCCAGTAAGCTGGATATGTTGGAAGCATCCAGATCGCCGGCCAGGTTCCATCTCCGGAGGGGAGTTTTGCCTTAATATCTATTTTACCATATAAAAAGTCCCCCTTACCGGCTGAATTCATCCGTGCAGAAGTATAGTTTGCCCCAT
>CAJWIT010000103.1 GCA_913041945.1 uncultured Fidelibacterota bacterium | reverse complement strand
TGTCCATTGCTTGATGTTAAAAATTCGATCCACATAAGATCTAGGTGCCCACTCTGACATTTCAGCTGGAAATATTGCAACTGCAGTAGGTATTTCAATTCTATGAAAATCTTTTGGAAAAAACCGTCCACCCTCTTCTCTTCTTCCATAATAAATCCAAGAAGCTGTATTAAAAGTTTTAGTTACTATGTATACCATAATATTTGCCAATAAAATATCTTTTGAATAAACACTTTCGATATCATTATATTTTAAATCTGACCAAGAATACATTTTTTCTATAATCCAAGCAGCGACTCCAACTGGACTATCCATCATCCCGTAACTTAATGTTTGGGGTTTTGTTGCTTGTTGAGTTCTATAACCATCTTGCATAATTTGATCTTTATCAAATCTAATTTGCCAATCTTCTTCTTCTTTAGATTGCGGGCCATCTGGATGACGCATGGTTAAACAGTTAATATGGATTGCTTTACATGTTTTTGAATGGTCATAAGCAATCCAATTAGCAATCGTTGCTCCCCAATCTCCGCCTTGAGCTAAATAACTTTTATAGTTAAGGTTTTTAATTATTAGCTTATTAAAAATATCTGCCATTTTTCTTGGTCCTATTGGTCTAGAAGGTCTTCCAGAAAATCCAAATCCAGGCAATGATGGTACAATTACATCAAATGCATCTTCTTCATTACCTCCAAATTTTTCTGGGTGAGCAAGCTTTTCAATTATATGTAAAAATTCAACTATGGATCCTGGCCATCCGTGCATAAGAAGTAATGGTAATGGATTAGATCCGCTTCCTTTTTCATGTATGAAATGAATATCAATATCATCTACTTCTGTTGTAAAATTTGAAAATTTATTTATTTGAGCTTCATGCTTTTTCCAATCAAAATCACTAACCCAATAATTAGAAATTTCTTTCATGTAATCTAAGTTGGTTCCATACTCCCAGCCACCATCATCAGGCATTTCATGCCATGGGTATTTTTTTACCTTAGCATAAATAGCTTCAAGTACTTGATCTGAGATGTTTACTTTAAAAGGTTTAATCATTAATTATTTCCACTATATACTTTTTTAAAATTCAAGTTAAATATATCTTATGCTTTCAAATAAAGAAATCGTTTGTCCAAATAATCTATTAGATGTCGCTCCTTAAGTTTACGGGGCCTTTGTCTTAGGAGGAGCAGAAAAGCTGTGAATAAATAACAGTTTACTGATTAAAACGTTAATAGAACTTGTTTTTTATAATGCAATAATTCAAAATCAATCATCCTATTTTAGTTAAGTTTTGTCTCATTTCATCTTAACAGTCTTTAGAAGGACAATCATATGTTAGCTAGTTCTACAAAATACCTGATAATTGGTGCAGGAATTCATGGTCTCAGCACTTCTTACCATTTAGCACTTGAATTGAAAAATCGAGGTCTCGGAAGCGGGAAAGATATCCTGGTAATAGACAAATCAGGTATTGGTGCAGGTGCATCCGGAATTGCCTGCGGAGTTGTGCGGAACAATTATTTCCAGCCTGCGATGCGTGAATTGATGGCACACAACGTAGAGGTGTGGGAGAGTGATCCGAAATCATACAGCTATCACGCGGTTGGTTACATGCAAATTAGTCCAGAATCAATGCATTCTGATATTGCCACAATCTATGAGCAACAGCAGGCCATTGGCTACCCTTCAGAATTTATTGAGGGCAGTGCCGATTCAATGGTTTATATGCGGGGTTTGTTTGACGATTGGCAGGCAAAGGGCATAACTTCGGTTTTGCACGAAAAAAAAGGTGGCTATTCCAATAATTTGAAGTGCTTGCAGGGGCTTGCGGCAAAAGCTGAAAGCGAGGGTGTAACTATTACCGGAAATGTTGAAGTCACCGGTGTTGAATTTTCCGGAAAAGCAATTTCCGCTGTAATCACAAATCGAGGAACGATTCAGACGGATTATGTAGTTGTCGGCGCTGGCCCATGGATAAATACTTTCTGGAAAATGTTGGACCTTCCTGCGAAAATCAGAGTTAAGGATGGAGATGAAATTCATGAAAATGTAGAAATGTGGCACTACTACTGCCTCCAGGAAGGAACCCTAGGTGTTGACCCAAATATGCTTAAAACCAATGATGGTAAAATGCCTCCGGTTATTCATGTTGATACTGATGCACCACTCTACTCTGACATTGACGGACGTTTGATCACTGATAAAATGTGGGGTATTTATTATAAGCCGGATTTCAGCTTTGATGGAGTACAGGGAGGAGCAGCCCCATATAATGTGGACACAACAGATGATGATTTCAGTATTGATCCCTATGGTGCTGAATCTCCGGACTTTGTGGTCGGCAAAGACTTTGTTGACATGTGGTGTGCCGCCTTAGCTTTCTGCCAGAGACGTTTTGAAGATACCAGGCATCTTTACCGTGGAGAACCTTCAGGAGGATTGGGTGCACTTGCTCCAGACAGTTTTCCCGTATTTGATGAGTATCACGAAAACTGCTATGTGATTGCCGATTCAAATCACGGCTACAAAATGCTCGGAGTAGGTAAACTTGTTGCTGGGACAATTATGGGTGAAAAAAGTAAACTGCTGGAGCCGTTTCGTTTTTCACGTTTTGAGGAGGGCAAACTTCATCCTGTCTCAAACAGTCCTTTCCCTTGGAGTTGATCTGATTCTCTTTCCACCAAATTAAAGAGAAAGTGCAAATTTTTTTATGGAAGCAGGGACGATAGAAAGTGACTCCAACCAGAAAAATGAACGACTGCCGATTCAGAATCATTTTATAGGCTGGCAGTGCAGGATAAGGCAGTATGCAATGCGCAACGACGAAGGACGTCCAACGGCCGGGATGCAGCCAGACGTTTTTCTGGAAGATGGAAAAGTGGCGGCTTCTGCTGTAACGCTACTACTTGTTCCGGACCAACTGCAGGAGAGTATCGGGCAATTCCGTTTCATGGCGCTTAAAACTCAGGATCCCCAGGAAAGATACAAAAAAGCGGTTCAGCTTCTATCAGCATCATTTTATCAAAATGTGGAACAATTTAGTGGTCTGCTGACAGGGCTGTTTTCAAGAAGTTCTGAGACAGTCAAGATGCTGGTAAAAAAGAGGAGGTGTGTGCTGAAGTTTGATTACCAGCAACAGAGTTACAGAATTCCAGCTAGTCTTAAAGATTTTCCAAAAGAAGAACAAGCCTATGAATTCACTTACTGGCACAATTTTCTTTTCAATCCTCATCT
>CAJWIT010000102.1 GCA_913041945.1 uncultured Fidelibacterota bacterium | reverse complement strand
GCCTGGGTCTCTCCACCCCAGCTGAGGACATCATACATGGTAGCTGTGGCCGCCAACATGGCACAGGCAGCATCTATAGCATTTCCACCCTGAGCAAAGATGGTTGCACCTGCTGTGGCCCCCAAAGGCTTTCCTGTAATGGCCATCCAGTGTCGCCCGTGAAGGACGGGTTTGACCGTTCTTTGAGCATATAGAACCGAAAACAACAGAAGTAAAATAATCAATTTGAAATTAAGCCTTGTCATTTGTCTCACCTCACAAATATTGAACATTGTTGGAAAGTCTGTTAGAATGTAACGGAAGAATTAAAAAAGGGCAACACTGTTGCCCTTTGATTAAAATAAAGTTGGATTCAGAAAATTTTATCTAAAAAAGTCGATGCAAAGTAATTAATAAGGATCATCTTTGTAGAAAACTTCATCAAAATTAGCAATGTCTTTCACCTTGTCCTTTGCAATCTCCTGGTTGCCAACGATGACGAGAACAAAATTTTCCGGCCGATAGTATTTTCTGGCAATTTCATTGGCTTCCTCAAGGGACACAGCATTTCTTTCAATTATCACATTTTCCCTATCGGAAATAGTAAATCCGTAATAATCCATGTTAGCAATGAAGCTAGCGTAGGTTCCTGGTGACTCGAAGCGTAATGGATATGAGCCAGAAAAATAGGCTTTGGCCTTAGAAAGTTCATTTTCAGTAAGACCTGCATCTACAAGTTTCTCCATTTCTCCAATTATCAAATCATAGGTGTTTCTTACTTCTTCTACCCGGGTAGATGTGGAAATAGCTATAGCGCCGAAATCTCGATTGCTTTCCCAACTACTTCTGATGCCGTATGTTTTACCCCCTTCAGCTCGTACCGATTTAGAAAGCCTTGAGGAAAAATGCCCTCCGAAAATATAGTTTACCAAATTCAAGGCGTGGCGCTCATCAGAATTCACTGGAAGTGCTTTGAATCCGATAGCAATTGTAGCTTGTTCCAGTTCGGGATTATTCACTAAACGAAATCGAATACCATCAATATGGGTAAACACAATATTTTTTCTTATAGCCTTGGCACCATTTGATTTCCATTCTTTCAGTGCATTCTCCACAAGGCTATTAGCCATTGAGGTATCAAAATCACCAATTAAGACAAATACGGCATTGTCTGGTCTGAGGTTTGAGTAAAATTCTTTTGCATCGTCAAGGCTAATATTCTTGAGGGTGCTTTTCGTCATCATGTTTCCGGCTGGTGTATCTCCGAAAGCCAATTTTGTCAGGTGAGCTTGGGCTACGGTACCAGCATCGCTATACCAGGTTTTGATACCTTCCTGAGTCTGTTTCTTCAACAGTTTCCACTCATTTTTTGGAAAAGTAGGATGTAAAACCATATCAGCCATTAATTCGAGTCCAGTTTTAAGATCATCCTTCAAAAAACGTCCAGTAATTGTGGTGTACTCATTACCGCTGGAGGCTGAAAGCGATCCTCCAGTTGATTCTATAGCTTCGGAAAGTTCATCCGCGGAGTAGTTTTTAGTGCCCTTAGAAAGCATATCCACAGCCATGCTTGCAAGCCCTTCTTTGCTATTCGCCACATCAAAACTGCCCAACGGAATTAAAAGTTGGAAAAAAACAGCAGGTTGTTCGTAATGTTCAGCTGTGTAAACCGTTAACCCATTTTCAAGACTATGTTTTTCCAATTCAGGATATTTTATTTTCATATCCTGTGGGGTTATAAGATTAAAGAAAAAGGTAATGAAAATCATTTTTTTCATTCCTATCCTCCAACAAATATGGATGCGATTCGCATTAACAGTTTTTTCCCAAAGGTCAAGTCTTCAGGGGTAATGTGCATAACCATCAAATTTTCGTCGTTAAAATAACTATTTGCCACCCTCTGCAGATCTGCGCTTATTACACTGGAAAAACGTTCAATTTCTTTTTCATATTCGTGGTAATCTCCATATATCATTTCAGCATTGCCTAGACTGTTGGCCAGTGACCCAGCGGAATATCGTTGAAATACTTTCTCAGCAAGAAGTTGTTTCCGTGCTTTTGTTAACTCATGATCAGTAACACCATTAAGTTTAATTGATGTTAATTCATCAATGATGGTAGCCTCAATTTTTTGAGGCTTAACGTGAGGAAAATAAAAAGCAAAATAAAGGAAAAATCCTGGACCTTTTCGGGTAAATGTTTGCCCGGCTGAAAAGAGTGCGATTTTATCCTTACGGACAAGGCGCTGATGTAACCGAGAACTTTCACCACCAGACAAAATACTATTGAGTACTTCCAGAGCCTGGATATCCTCATGTTTTGCCGAAGGTATTTGGTATCCCATAAAAGTAACAGGAATATCAAAGGAGGATTTTTCGAGTAGTGTAATTTTTTCCTCACGATCCGGAACGGAAAGATCCGGATCTGGCGGAAGATTGTGTGACGGCGGAATGGGCCCAAAATATGTTTCTGCAAGACTTTTTGTATTATTGGGATCCACATCACCAACGATGATCAATACAGCATTGTTAGGAGCATAGAACATATCATAAAAAGCTTGACATGTAGCAACTGAAACTGTATCGAGTTGTTCCATTATACCAATGGGTGTTTCCACATAGGGGTGACCTTCTGGTACTGAATTGCGCATAAATTTTAATATGAGTTTTGAAATAGGGTCGGCGCTACGTTGGCGTTCTTCTTCGTGCACCACTTCTCTTTCAGTATCCAATATTTCCTGGTTCAAAACCAGATTCTGCATGCGATCAGCTTCCATCTTTATAACAAGCTCTAATTTCCCTGATGGAAGGCGTTCATAATAGATGGTATGATCATTGTTTGTACCTGCATTGTTATCACCGCCTACCTCATCGAGCAGACGATCAAAATCCCCATCAGGAATCGATTCTGTACCGCGAAACATCATATGCTCAAACAGATGTGCTGTACCACGAATACCATCCCATTCGTCATGACTACCCACATCATACCAGAGATTAATTGATACCACAGGAATAGCGTGTTTTTCCATAACAATTACTTTCAGGCCGTTGTCCAAGGTAAAATCAGCAATATCACCTTCACCGGCAAATAAGGCGTTTACACAAAGAAAAAGAAAATGTTTATGAAACTTCAATGTTAGGAATTCAATAAATCTAAGTGGATGCATATGTGCCCTGATTATGCAATAGAATCAGACTAGTGAATTTATGTCGGAGCGGCGAGATTTGAACTCGCGACCCCTGCAACCCCATTGCAGTGCGCTG
>CAJWIT010000101.1 GCA_913041945.1 uncultured Fidelibacterota bacterium | reverse complement strand
ATCTCCGAATGTATGGTTATCATGACATTCAAGATAATTCACGCTATGAGCAGATTTTATATACTGCCCGTCATATTCGCGTAGTGAGCCCATCACCAAGCATTGTAAAATATTTTGATCATCTTTACCACGATACTGGCCAAAAAGAAATCCTTTTTCTTCAACGTCAAATACACTGCCTTTTAAACCATCCCTGAACTGGTCATTGAATGTTGCCCAGCCCATATCGGAGAAGCCATCAGGATCATACCCATTTCCCCAGGGTTCGGCCAAGAGGATGACATGAGGATTGATGGCTTTTAATTCATCAATTATAAGCTGTCTTGTTTCAGCGTCAATCAGGTTTCCAAGATCAAACCGAAATCCATCTATGTGATATTCCGTCATCCAGTATTTAATACTTTCCAATATCAATTGCCGCATTTTGGGATGCTCGGAACGGGTATCATTTCCACAACCACTGTTAGCAATGTAATTGCTATTTTTATCCAGTCGGAAATACATCTCTCTGTCAATATATTTTAACGGCTGCCAATCATAATTGGACACGTGGTTATACACCACATCCATAATCACAGCGATATCTTTTTTATGGAAAGCTTTGACCATGTCCTTGATTTCATTTATCGACCTACCGTCTCTACCATTCCAAGACCCAGGGATATCCGTTCCATCACTGGCGTAGTAAGATTCAGGCGCAAAGAAGAAGGCAGTCATATAGCCCCAATGATTGCGTTCATATGGATTCCAGTCATTATATAAAGGTGCTTTGTTATCCTTGAATGGTACTTCAAAATTGGCAAAATCTTGAATGGGTAAAATCTGAACAGCGTTAACACCCATGGCCTCGATATGCTCAATACCTCCATTTTGTCCCGCTTCAGCCAGTCCGGCATATGTTCCTTTTTGCATTGCTGTGGATGTAGGGTGGGCTGTCATATCCCGAATATGCATTTCATAAATGATCAGATCGTGGGGATCGATTTTGATCCATGTATCATCTCCCCAATCATAGGTATCATCTATAACCAGTGATTTAGCTACGTGACTCATGGAATTTTGGGTAACGGCAGCTTTGGAGTATGGATCAGCAATTATAACATTTGCATCATTTAAACGACCTTTCAATCGATAGCCATAATAAGTTCCATAGCCTACATTTTCCAATTCATAGACAAAATCACCATTGTCTTTTTTTACCATTTCATACTCGGTACCTTTTTCAGCTTCCGGTGAATCGAAAATTACCAAATATGCATGTGTAGATTTCGGCGCATGAATTTTAAAAGTAGTGCTGTTTTTAAAAACAAAGGCGCCATAGGATAGTTGAGTATTTTTTATATTCATACGATTATTTGTGCACGAAATTAATATTAGAAAAGTGCAGAGATTAGTAAGAGATTGTAAATTTTTCACCTGTCTTCATTTCGGTTTGAACCGTTAAGTTAAAGATTATGAACAATATCAAAATATAAAAACTGGTCCAGGTAATATTTTTATTACGTGAATATTCCTATTCGTACCTTAAATACCATGTTGATTAAAAAAAACACCATCTATTGTTGGGTATTGATTTTTTTGTGTTCCTTTTTAATGGCTGATAATAGCTGGATGATTTACGATGATACAGAAGTTGATGTGGTCGAGATCATCATTGATCCGGAAGACCTTGATTGGATTTACGATAATGTAGAGAGTGATTCCCTCCATCCAGCCGTTGTTCATTATTCCAACGAATGGTTCGATGAAACCATAGATAACGTAGGATTTCGTCTCCGCGGAAACACCTCCCGGACTTCCGCAAAGAAGTCCTTTAAGCTGGATTTTAATCACTTCGTGCCGGGACGGGACTTTTATGGCGTGGAAAAGATCAACCTGAACGGTGAGCACAACGACCCGTCCATCATTCGCAGCAAACTCTGCTGGGACTTGTTTCATGATATCGGTGTGATCTCTTCCCGGGCAACTCACATCGCAGTGTACATCAACGGGGATTATTACGGGCTATACATTTCTGTTGAACACGTTGATGATGAATTTCTTGCTAAAAATTATGCTGATGACAGCGGTAATCTCTGGAAATGTCTGTGGCCTGCGGATCTCACATATCGCGGCAATGACCCGGAAGACTACCATCCGTATTACGATGAGGAACGTCCCTACAACCTGAAAACAAATGAGGATGAATATGATTATTCTCAGTTGGCAAGACTGATTGAGATTGTTAACCAGACACCGGATGAAACATTCCCCGATTCTCTTGAGGCAGTTTTTCATGTGGAGGAAGTCCTGAAATATTTCGCGATGAATGTTCTTGTCGGAGGCTGGGATGACTACTGGTTTCTGATGAATAATTACTACCTTTACCACGATCCCAATGAAGACCGCTTCCACTGGATTCCATTTGACTATGATAATTCATTCGGTGTAGACTGGTTTAGCATTGACTGGACAGCCACCAATCCTTATGAATTTCCGATCATTGATGGTGGTCCCCGACCGCTGGCAGAGCGGTTGATGGACAACAACCAGTACCGTGATCTCTACAGTCACTTCCTCCAGTATTTTCTTGAAAACGTGTATCCCCTTTCATTCTGGGAAAACCACATTGATACTCTGTACAGTTTAATATATCCCTGGGCGGAAATTGACGTGTATCGCACCCTTGATTATGGATTTACCTTAGATGATTTCACCCAATCTTATTCTTCAGAGCACTACGAAAATCAGCATGTAAAACGAGGAATAAGGGAGTTTGTTAATTTGCGGGTCAACTCATTCACGGGTGTCCTGCAATACACCGGTGCGCCTCCGATTGTTTATGACATAGTCTGGGAACCTGAAAACCCTCAACCGGAAGACAGTATTCACGTGACAATATCCGCATTTGGGAGTAATGGTGTTGAAAATGTAATTATTCATTACTACGATGCTCCTATTCCGGATTACACGGAATATCCCATGGAATTCAATCCGGTTCCCAATACAAAACTGGTGGAGGAATCGGATCGCTGGACCGGAACAATCCCGCCTCTAGGCAGTGGAATGACCGGCTATTTCGAAATTTATGTGGAAGATGGGAATGGGCAAGGTGCGGTTTTTCCAAGACATGAGAAAATAACTTTACAAACACCGGGTGTCCCAACCGATGAATTGGTGATCAATGAATTTCTTGCAAAAAATGACGAAACCAACATGGATGAATCAGGTGAATACGATGACTGGATTGAAATTTACAATACCTCTGGTGAA
>CAJWIT010000100.1 GCA_913041945.1 uncultured Fidelibacterota bacterium | reverse complement strand
CCATTATACGACGCCCGCATTAACTCTCGTGAAATTATCACTTTGACTGTCAGTTTGCAAGGAAGATAAGGCTGTTGTGTCTATCATCTGATGTCCGTTTTGCTCCCGATTGTGTCTTTTAGCAATATCTGTAAATATGATAGCAGAAAGCTTGCGGGTGGGTGTATCAGGTGATTGTATTAGATAGAATCACCCTAAATCCCTTGTGATCAATCCTCTGTATGAAACCCCGCTTTTTCTTTTGCCCAGTTTAACAGGCGCTTAATTGGCGGAAAATAGTTTGCCAATATAATGAGACCCGGTATACCGAACATCCAACCCTGAAATATGGGGATGAGACTGCCAATAAGTCCAATGATTACCAGAATGATGCCTAATGATATTTTAATAATATGGCGATTCATAACGAAGATAAAGCTGTTGTTCCCATCATCTGGTGTAGGTTGCGTTCCCGATTATGTATGTTCACAATATCCTTATCATGATTCACCCTTAGTAAAAATATCAATACATTTTCTTAATTCCAGAATGTGACCCGGAGTGGAGCCGCAGCAGGCTCCCACAACTTGAGATCCCATCTTAAGGAATCGACGCATTTCGGTCACAAATTGATTCATGGAGACTGTTGAAGAAATGTGTCCACCTTTGGATGGCATTTCCAATCCTGCATTGGGATAAACACCCCAGGCGTTCTTCCAATGTTCTTTGATAATTTCCAATCCCTCCCCGGTAACACGAAGCACATTACAGTTCAATAAAACCTTTTCAATGTCTTTATTCCGTAATTCAAAAAGTGTCTCCCTTAAGCCTGAACCATCCAAAAGTGTGTCTCCATTTTTTAAAATCAGACTTATCCAGCGTGGAATATTTATATCTGATGTTGCTCGCAGGGCCGCATTGATTTCTTTTCCGCATCCCATTGTCTCAAATAATAAAAAGTCTACTCCTGCGGAAGCAAGCCATTTCCCAAGTTCATAAAATTCCTCTAATGCTTCCTCATCTCCAGGAAAACGCTCAGGAGAATAACAATCTTCCAATGGAGCTATAGAGCCAGCTACATAACATTTTTCACCAGCAGCCTTTTTTGCCAGATCTACTGCAGAATTTAGACTTTTGCGGGCTCTTACCCTGGCTTCAATTTTTGAATAACCGGCATGAATATAGGTTCTGGGAGTAGTGCGGAATGTATTCGTTGTCACTATGTCTGCACCAGCCTGCACATATTCTTCATGGATCTTGGATACATACCCAGGGTGAGTGAGATTTATATCCCCGGACCAAAGTGGCAAAGAAAGATCAAGTCCCTCACGGATTAATTCTGTCCCCATGGCGCCATCCATCAGCAAAACCCTGTCGTTTTGTTTTTTAAACATATTGTTGAAAATTTGGTTTCCTTAAAAAAGTAAAAAAAGGGGATTTTGTAACATTAGATTATGGAACGACATAAAAACAAGTTTCATCATCTCCTATGCACTCCGTACCTCAATTTTATCATCTTCACAACAAAATATAACCAAAGATAAAATTAATATGGAGGGTAATAATCTATTTTTCACTGACTAATTATCTCATGTTAAATAATTGAACAAATCTCATCAAATTTTTTCTTTGTAATATTTGGGATGAGAGCCTTGTCAGCAGGATGCCCAACGACTAAAAGCAAATACGGTTTTTCATTTTTTGGCCTACTTAATATCTCATTTAAAAATCTCATTGGACTTGGTGTATGAGTTAAGGTGACCAACCCTGAAAAATGTAACGCAGTTATTAATAATCCTGTTGCAATCCCAACAGACTCATTCACATAGTAATTTTTCGTAATTCTGTTTTCCATATTTATTGCATACTTTTTCATAAAGATTGCAATAAGATGCGGAGCTGTTTCAAGAAAGGGTTTTTCTTCATTCGTTCCTAGTGGTTTTAATACTTCCAGCCACTCCTGTGGAGCCCAATCCTTATAAAAAGCTTCTTCTTCTTTTTCTGCAGCAATTCTAATTTCCTTTTTCACGTTTGGATCTGAAATAACAACGAATTGCCATGGCTGCAGATTTGCACCACTTGGCGCTGTACCTGCGGCTTTAATGCAATTTTTTATTATGGACAAGGGGACGGGTTTATCGGAAAAATGCCTTATGCTTCTCCTGAAACCGATTTTATTGAGAAAATCCAATGAATTGTTTTTCATTTCATCCTCAGAGATTACTTGAAGAGGTTTATAGGGTATAAAAGCAGGGTTACTCATAAGTACTCCATGTTACATTATTTCTATAAATTACTCCGAAAGGATAAGAACAGAAACAAAAATTTCCATATTGAGAACTTATCTTTCAACTTTCCGTTAGAGAGTTTTTTATTGGGAAAGAAGTTTAAACTATTGCCTAATAATTAATTTCCCATCAGAATTGAACCTGACCGCATCTCTTTTTCTATATGGTTTCCCTTCAATAATTTTCTTTTCTGAAAGTTCACAGTACCTAAGCTGTCCATTTTCATAGAAACTCGTTTGACCGGTTTTACCGTGAATATCCACAAATAAAGCGGAAAGGAATCGAAACTTTGAGCATGGGATACCTTGAATTACTTCATCTTCAGCTAGCCAGGCAGTTTTTAGTTGTCCACTCGGATGAAAAGCGGTCATGAAAGAATGGCCACCGCCTCTACATAGATGTCTTTGGATTCTTGTATCCTGCTCCAGGAAACACCAATTAAATACACCATCCTCTGTGAAGTGAACTTTTGTTCCCCCAGGAAGCGGTTGTCCAGAAAGAGTGTCTTCACGTGAAAGCGTACAAAACTCAATATTGCCATTTTGGTAATATTCTATTTTATTTGAGCAAGAAACATCCTGTGCCCATACAACAGACATAAACACTAAAATATTCAGCAGCTTCATGAAGTTTAATATACGATTGTTATTGTCTTGAAATAGTAACTCCAGATGACAAACGGTAGGCTGGATTATTTCTCCTTCTATGAAGTCGGGACCACAGATCAAAAGATTAGTCTGAAGTCGGTGGAGAAACACATGCCTTTGGAAGTATTAAATATTCCACCGCTTTGTCCAAATCCTGTATTCCACTGGAAGGCGCCCAAGTTCAGACGAAAACCAGTGCCCCATTTAAAACCATCCAAACCTCCAATTCCGATACCGCAATAAATGGGAAAAACCGGTGTCGGTTCGTATTCAACACCGATAGAGAGTTGTGGAGTAATACCTTCCAGATAATCATTATTCAGGAAATGCCTGAAGGACGCATGCACAATCAGATC
>CAJWIT010000099.1 GCA_913041945.1 uncultured Fidelibacterota bacterium | reverse complement strand
GTTCAATGGTCCCTGAAACAGAAACAGCATTGAGCCATTTTGAGACTGTGCGAATTATAACTCCCGTATATTTAATCTCATCAATATAATCCTGGGGAACAGGGATGTCCCGATTATCAACCAGTTTTGGCCCCCTGGTTTTGGATCTCCTCTGTTTTGTCCGTTCATTCAAGTTATCCATGGACAGCTGGAGAGCAACTTCCAAATCCGCTTCAGTTTTCAGCCCTTTATCAGTGAAATAAATCCAGGAATGATGATTTCCATCGTTTCGATATCCCCCAGTCAATAACTGTGAATCAAACTTGTTCTGGCCAAATACCAGGGAGATACCCATACAAAAAAGGGTAAGGGAACATCGATTTGATTTTAAGATATATATCATCATTATTATTTTTCCATCAATATTCCAGTAAACTCTATATTCATTAACGTTTTATTCTGAATCAATACCTACTTTGAATTTAACAATGATGGATGAAATATTCGCAATTATGTACACTAGAAATGAAAAGATCATACTAAGATATGTTTCTCCATGTTATGGTAACTTAATTACTTTTTTGATATGCAAAATCGCCAAAACAACATATGGAATAATAGTGGTATGAAGATCGCTGTCTTAGGAGCTACAGGATTTATCGGCAGCTATATTCTTGATAGCCTTATTGAAAAAGGGTTTGAACCTTCTGTTCTTGTGCGCGAAGGTTCAGAAGACAAACTGTCTCAGTCAGAAAAATGTAGAATTGTGACTGGAGATATCCAGGATGAACAAGCAATCAATGAAACCATCAATGGTACTGATTGCATCATATTTAACATAGGGATCATCCGCCAGTTTCCCCATCAGAGAATTACATTTGATGAACTGCATTTACAAAGTGCAAAACGTACAATAGACATTGCACTTCAATTGAATATAAAACGGTTTATTCTCATGAGTGCAAATGGGGTTTCCCCCCACGGAACGGAATATCAGAAAACAAAATATCTGGCAGAAAAATATTTAAAAAAAACAGATCTAGACTGGACTATTTTTCGCCCTTCTTTAGTTTTCGGACCCTCCAGAGGTAAAATAGAATTTTGCACCCAGCTCAGGGATGATCTGATTGACCTTCCTCTCCCTGCGCCTTTATTTTATACAGGTTTATCACCCCTGCATGCAGGGCAGTTTAAAATATCACCTATCCATGTGAAAAATGTAGCAGAATTTTTTACACGTTCTATCAGTGATTCGTCAACCTTCGGGGAATGCTACCATCTGGGAGGATCGGAGGATTTCAGCTGGAAAGAATTGATTTCAATCATTGCAAAGGCAAGTGGAAAGACAAAGCTGAAAATACCTACACCTGCATTTATTATAAAAACTCTTGCATCTCTCCTGGATGACTTTAGCTGGTTTCCCATCACAAGAGACCAACTTAATATGCTTTTGGAAGGAAATACGTGTGATTCTAAAGAAGCTTTTAAAAAGTTTGGTATTAAACCCATACCTTTTATCCAAAGTAATCTTACTTACTTAAAAGAGTAAAAAAAAAGCCCCGAAAAAACGAGGCTTCCGCATTTGAATTTCATTCGCCTTAATTTTTCAGGTTTAAAAACTCCTCTACTTTGTTTAGGAAAAAAGTTTTAGAATAACCACTCCAACTATCTCTCAAACTTCCATCTGAATTAACGAGATAAAAGGTTGGAAATCCTTTCGGTTTCCCATACTTTTTAATAATTTTTTCAGCTTCAGCTTCTTTCTTATTCACTTTCAAGAGTACAACATCTTCAATTATATTTTTTACTTCCTTATCATCATTTGATGCACGACCAAATTTCCAGCAAGGGAGTCACCAATCGGCGAAGACATCAATTAAAATTGGTTTATTTTGCTCCTTTGATAGAGTCATCGCATCATCGAGAGATTCTACAGCCTTGGAATAAGCAGTTGAAGAAAGAGCAATGATAAATAATATGATTATTAAATTTTTCATTTTTTACTATCAGAAATATATGATATTAATCAATGAGTGAGATATCCACAGCCTTTTGCCCTCTATCTCCTTCAATAACCTTGAATTCTACTTTATCATCATCTTTAACATAACTATCATCGGATAATCCAGTTTCGTGGAAAAAATAATCTACACCATCACTCCCAGCAATAAAACCATATCTTTTTCTTTTATTGTAAAATTTTATTTTTCCTTCTTGCATTGTTTTCCTCAGATTGAATGTGAAATACTTTTTTCCCGGTGGCTAATTTACTCATAACATCAATTTAGCAAAAACAAATGTTTTGGTGTCCATAACGAAAAAAATTACTTTGAAGATATAATAAATAGCTCACTACCAGAGTGAGTATGAAATCAGTTTGCCGTTCTACTTCAACAGCACCATCTTCCTGGTCTGCACGAACTCCCCTGCCTGTATTGTGTACAGGTAGACACCAGCACTTACTGGCTTGCCAAAGGTATCTGTAGCATTCCATTGTACCGACCTGAAGCCTGCTTCCTGAGTAGTGTTTACCAGTTGAGTGACTTTCCTGCCCATTAAGTCGTACACAGTAAGTGTAACCTGAGACCGCTCTGGAAGGTCGTATCTGAGGCTTGTGACTGGATTGAAAGGATTAGGATAATTCTGGTGCAGCACAAATTCCCGGGGAACGATATTCCGTTTTGTCAAGATCAAGCTCTGTACAGGAGCAGTAATCTGTATCTCTCCATTGTTCAGGACAAACTCTTTACCATCTTGAGGATCCACAAGAATCCATTCCATACCTGCTTCAATTTCCCGCTTGTTTTCATAATTGATTACCAGGGGATAACGATCATTCTGAATCATTATCTCGCCTTCTTCCTTCGTATACTTCCAGTCTCCGGAAAAACGAACGTCAAAACCTCCTTCAGGCGGCAGAGGAGGCAAAGAGTAACGCAACTTCTCATCCTCAGGAACAGTCACACCAAAATGCAGTGTTACTAAACTGTTGTCTCCATTGGAAAACGTAAGGGAATTCGCTTCTTGTAAACGGTTCCTGAACGGAAGTGATTTGGCTGCTGTACTGGAACTGGAGATAGTCACCTCTCCGTCACCGCTTGACCGCACCCAGTATCCAAAACCCGGATTAAGAGTCTCTGTCAGTTCATATGATCCGGTGAATGCAAAAAAGGTCCCCGGAATGATGAGGTTGTCCGGATCATCAATATCGGTCACATTTACAGCAGTTGTAATCCCGGATATAAGATTCCAACTTTCAGCTAACGGAACCGTTAATGTAGTTACAGCCACACCGGAGATTGTAGTGGAGCCCGCATCCAGGAAACGCAGCCAATATCCCTCTCCCAGGATAAAATTCTCCTCCAAATTGTAATT
>CAJWIT010000098.1 GCA_913041945.1 uncultured Fidelibacterota bacterium | reverse complement strand
GTAGCGGGGCCTCCTTCGAAACCAGTAAGATTAAAAGAGATTTCCCCAGGATTTACCTGACCATATAAATGAAAAGAAACAAAAACCGATAGAATGATTAGTACATTTTTCATAAGGTACTCACTTTCTTATTTTGTTAATAAATTTTTACTTATAAAATTAGTATCTCACTTATGAGTCACTAACTCCCGATTATCAAAGTTAGCCATAAAAAATAATAGCTTCAACTATTTAATACCAGTGGATAATAGCTGATGTGATACAGATCACATAAATTATTAAAATGATCTGTCAAAGAACTATTCTCATGCAGAACTGGTGTGTAAAACCAAGATACATAAATTTCTCGTAGGCATAGTCAAAATTGAATTGTTTACCTCTGCCCAGGTTAGCCGGACTAAATTTACAATAAAATACCAAAACAAAATTGATGTGTGAAGCCAAGGTATCTCATGGATTCATAAGCATAATCAATATGAATATTATTCAGGAGATTTAATTGTGGGCTAAACCCAATCCCCAATGAAAATTGGGGTTCCCTGTGAGCTTCTTTATTAAAGGTGAGAAAACGTTCGCCTCCCCGCAACACCAGCAGGCCACTGAAAATGCTAATCTCCAGACCCGCATTAATGTAGCTTTCGTTATCATTTGGATGATTTGCATCTAAAGACCAGGTAAAAGATAGTTGATTGAATTCATGTGTACTTGATGCACCGATCCTCAACAGTAAAGGCAGGTCAAATTCATCTGTGGTAATGTGTGCAGTAGTGCTTTCATTATTTCCTCCCTGGTTTGGATCTATATCTGCAGGGATAAGCAGGTCATCCCCTGTCATTTTCATTTTTGGGCCAAAATTTGAGATACTTGTCCCCAGCCTGAATCCGTAAGGCGTATCAAACAATGTTCCGACATCAAAAGCATAACCGTTAGCTGAAGAATTTGCAATATTTTCCCTTATGAGTTTTCCATTGAACCCGATTGAAAATCGGTCTGTCAAGTTTAGTCCGTATGAGAAACCCAATGCATAGTTTCCAGCCTTGAATGTTTCGCCTGTGTTCTCATCTCCATATCGTGTTACCTCCATTTCGTCCATGGTTGTGGAAGTAATGCTAAATCCTATGGCCTGACTTTTTCTCAGGGGCATAACAAGACCGATATAATCGTGTGATATATCAGCGATCCAGCTGGAATGATTAATATAAAACTGAATTTTATTCAGTCGTGGAAGGGCGGCAGGATTCCAGTACATGGCAGAGGCATCATTTGCCACTGAGGTAAAGGCTCCGCCCATGCCCACAGCACGTGCACCAATATTTATGGAAAGAAATTTAGAAGCAGTGGTACCGGATTTGTCCACCGAAAACGCCTGGGAGAAGAAAATAATAAGGAGAATTAGTTTGGATATTTTCATGGTCTATTTAATAATAGCAAATTTCCCCACATGTTCACCAAGTTCCGGTGCATCCACATGATAGATGTACATTCCGTAAGAAACGCTGAGATTATCCTTAGAGAGCAGGTCCCAGGACTCAGATCCATCTTCAATGGAACCTGAATGATCATGATGGATCTCCCGCACCAGTTCCCCGGCAATATTGTAGATGCGGATGGTACACACTGCAGGAAGGTTGCGAAACTGAATTTCCCGAGGACCCCGTCCCGAAGAAAAGGTATTTTTCTGCTCAAATGCAGATGCTCCAAAATAAGGATTGGGAACCACCTTTATATTTGATTCCCATCTATCTTGATTCGCTTTTACTGGGTCAATTCTGGATGCTATTGTTGTAAATTCGTACACATCTTCCTTCAAGAACGGTTTTTTGATAAATACAAAAGCAGTGTCACCAGCCTGTGGTTCGTTACAGCATAATGACGGGGGAGTATTACTACCTGGGTAGTTAAGCCTGAAAAGCCAGCTTGCTGATGGATTACCATTTTCATCAACATGATCAAGAAAGACGATCCAATCCTGTTCTCGCCAGTCAGCATTAAAAATTCCATCAGGATGAGATTGGAAATCAGTGGAATCGTAGGGGGAAAAATCTCCAAAAGCAAAAGGAATATCTTCCCATATCATATTTTCGTTTTCGGGATCAGATACTTGTTTTTGAATTTTAAAATTAGTGGGTTTTGAAGAAAAATATGTTGTTTGACATAATTCTGGGATGTCTAATTCACATGGGTTCCCCCCAACACTTGAAAAACAATAACATTCACTCTCGTAGGTTTGGTCTTCAAGAAATATAACTCTGTAATCATTTGGAAGAGCAGCCCCTTGCCCTTGGCTACTCACATATGTTCTGACATAGAAATCCCAAAGTGAATCATGGTTCCAATATGAGGATTCTTCATCAAAGGAGATATTATCTTCATTTTGAAACTGGAGACGAAAACCCTCTATTACTCTGAAATCATTGTGCTCAGGCAGTGGGTTAATATAAATCACCGTATCTACAATTGTCTCAATTATACTGGCATCCCATACGTCATTTTCATTTAAATCATAAAAGAATTCGAAATCATCCCAATAATTATTACCATTATCATTGATTAAATTCTCCGGTTCATCATATTGTCCGTTATTATTACTATCGATAAATGGTTCAGGACAATTACACATACCGTCATATAATATTTGATAATAAGGTTGGTCATTTGGGTCACAACCATCATTGTTAATATCATTGCACACTTCTCCGTCACAATAACCATCGTTATTAGTATCAGAACCATTATCTACACCACACATTCCATTTCCATCTATATCATCAAAATAACTATCCCCCGGATCCCAAATTCCATTACCATAGATTGGTAACCATGCCGCCGTATCACTTGCACAAATCAAAGTATCTGCCGTAATACCACAATCTTCAAACTCTTCAGCAGGGTCCCAAACACCATTACCCAAGTCTGTGAATTCTTCCGCATCATCCCAAATACCGTTACCATTTTCATCAGTGAATTGAATGATATTTCCATCCAGGATCTCATAGGGTTCCGCATCATCCCATACCCCGTCATTGTCAATATCAACAAATGGTTCTCCCACGTCCCAAATCCCATTCCCTACGTCGATGAAGGGTTCAAAGGTATAAAGGGAATCAAGAATAAGGAATTCAGGTTTTACCAATGTGTCTCCCATTGTTATATTTTCCAGATACCAGAATTGTGTTGTGAGGATATCATAGAGTAGAGGATTAGCTGGAGTTTCTTTTAGTAGAAGAGTATCAGTGAACGTAATACGGTAGGTTTGGTCGTTTATTATTTTTGCAGGATCAATCACTTCAAAAAACACATTACCGGAAGATGTTCCACTTTCGTGTTCGATGAGGTCACCTTCAATATGACCTGGGACATATCCGGAAGAAGGCTGTGTAGGTACGGCTTTCACCACGTTTGGGCCCATTTCAAGATCCCCTGTTAGAGAGTTCAGCCTGATTCTCATGGGTGAATCACTGGGCATGATAT
>CAJWIT010000097.1 GCA_913041945.1 uncultured Fidelibacterota bacterium | reverse complement strand
CCATTGCGGAGGTCTTTGTTTTGGTAACCCTGAATGACTTCTTCAGGTCGCAGACGACGCAGTGTGTCTGTCCGAACCAATAGTGGAAAATCGGTGAACTGCTTGACGAATGTTCGGTCGATCCAATTGTTGTCCATTAAGATTTTAGTGACTGCAAGAAGAACCGCCGTATCAGACAATCCGGGGCGGGTGCCGATCCAGTAATCGGCTTTGGCCGATGGCGCATTATAGTCAGGGGTAATGGTGACAATCTTGCCACCCCGCTCAATGATCTCGTTGAGCCAGTGAGATTCGGGCATCTTATTTTCAACCAGATTTTTACCTATCTGAATTGTGAGCTTGGAAAAGCGCAGATCGGACATATCGATGTCAGAAGTCTGTAAACCGTGGACAAACGGCTGGCCAGGAGCCTGATCACCGCGCCAGGTATATTCCGTCCACTCTCGCGCTCCCTGAGCTTCATCAGGTTTGGCACCACGAGCGTGATGGTCAACCAGGGCCATCATATTGGCATAACGAAAGAGACCAAATTTGCCCATAACCCCGTGGAGTGGAAGCGAAGAGCCAATCTTCATTGTGCGAGTTCCTGCGCCGTGCCAGTGTTCCAACATCTCCTCCTCGTAACCGTCCGTCATCAGACGACGTTTACCTTCCGAACCACTATAGGTACGGCCCACAGCCAACAGGCCCTGAGCACAATAATCCGATGCTTTCTCCCAGGAAACTCGGACAAAGGCATCATTCCCACGGTCATCAAACTTATACTGGGTGCGTAAATTCGGATTGTCGGAGAGAGAAGGAAATCCTGCGTCAGCCCATTCTTTCCAACCTTTACGAATCACTGGCCCACCGAGACGATACGGACCGTAAACTCTTCGCTGGAAGGTAAAACCTTTTAAGCACCCACGAGGATTCCATGATTTAGAGGTCTTATTGCCGTAGAGATCGCCACACCGGTCATGGTCGTAATTCTGTTCACTACGAATCATGATTCCATTTCGGACAAAAGCCCGCATCCGGCACATGTGTGTATCGTTTGGGGCACAGATCCAGGTAAAAGTACGGTCATAATGATATTGATCCAGGTAATCCTTCTCCCAACCGCGGTTTGGATAGTGTTTGAGCGGATTCTCAACATCAACAATCACATCCTGTGCCCCTAAAACGTTCAACGGATTAACAACAGCTGCCGTGGTACTTACCGTCAGGAGTTGAAGAAACCGACGCCGGTTAAAACCCGTCTGATTTTGTATGGAAGTATCTTCCGCTAGATTTTCTTTGGGGTTTGATTTGGTCATTCGCACCTCTCTGGTTTTGGGTTTCTTCCAGCTCTAGAAGCTGTTTGAAAGTTCGATAAACCATTGAGAGTATGCGTTAGCGTGGTGTATTGAAAAATCTATGGCGCTAATGCGTTAGTCCCTAGGATTACTTTCAACAACTTCTTAGCTTGTGCCGGATGGTGAGCGATTATATTACTGTCCTCTATACACGAAACGTCTTACCATACATACTAAATTAATTTAATAGTGATTGTCAAACATATTTTTATTTATTTTAAATACATAATTATATCAATTAATTAATGTTATATCAATATAGTTTCAAGAATAAATATTTGATATTAACAGTCCGGATTAATAAATGAAATGTCCTTTTGGAAGCTCTTTTAGATTTTCAGCGGTGAGATGTTATTCTTGACTATTGGAAGCCACTACGGGTTGGGTTAGAACAAATTGAATCTGAAATTGGGTTCCTTTATGTTTATCAACCTGGATATCTCCTTGGAGTTCATCAACCATGAGATGGACCAATCGTAGGCCCATTGTTTTATTGGTAGTAATATCCAAATTTTCAGGGAGCCCAACCCCATTATCACTCACTGTTAATAGGATTTTACCATCGGCATTCATGCTCATCATGATTGTAATTTTTCCTTTTTGTACACCAGAAAAAGCGTACTTCAATGAATTGGAAACCAGCTCATTGATGATCAAACCACATGAAATCGCATCATCAACACGTAAAGGGATGTCTTGAACCTCAATGATCGATACAATCTCATCCAGCCCATAAGATAAGAACAAGTTGTCCACTAACTTTTTGATATAATCTTTAGTGTGAATATTTGCCAGATCGTCCGATTGATAAAGGGTTTCATGAATAGCCGACATGGCATGGATACGATCCTTACTTTCTTGGAATATTGCGAGAGTTTCTTTATCTTCAATATACCGTGCCTGAATTTTTAATAGGCTGGAAATGACTTGTAAATTATTCTTAACCCGATGGTGGATCTCTTGTAAGAGTACTACCTTTTCTTGAAGCGATAGTTTGAGATCTTTCTCTGTTTGTTGACGCTTCAGAGCTTCTGTTTTTCGGTGCATTAGGACTGTTGCCAAATACCAAGAAAGTAGTGCTAACCCAATTGATAAAAGGCCATAAATGATTAACAGACCGGATAAGAACTGATGGAATCTTGTGTTCAATAACTCAGGTGGTACATATGACACAACTTTCCATGAATGGCTTCCAGAAAGTTTGGAATCAAAATCTGAGAGAGGTTTTAAAATGGTTTCGAAGGTAAACAATCCTTTTGCTGTGTAAAATTGACCAGAGCCCGCTTGATTGATTTGCCTCCAGGCATCAGGAAATGAATCGTCCAAAGCTTGCATGGTTTTCTTTTTATATATAAAACCCCAATCATCTTCTGGATTCAAGCCCTTGAGCCACTGTCCTTTTGAATTGAGAAGGACAAATTGCCCAAGGCTCCCTTCAGACAATCGCTCAAGTTGCTGTAGCATTTCTGCCCCTAGATAGTTGAGAATTACTATTCCACTTTTTTGGTTGGCTCCGTCAAAAACGGGTGTACCAAAGCGAATCACAGGTTTTGCTGGATTTTCAATTTCTCCATTTTCTAAATTGAGATCAAATGGAGAGATAAAAACGTCTCCCCGTTTTCTTTGCAGCGTGTTTTCAAAGTAGTGCCGTTTTGCTTTATTCTGAAGTGCTTCTGCTAACACGATTCGAGGTTGTCCATGATTAAAATTGACTCTTACTATTTCTGTTCCGTTCATATCAAGAAAACGGATTTGATCATAGGTTCGTTTGTTTTTAGAAAAAGAGAGGTATTCATTTGCGACTATTTTACGAAAGGTTGCTTTTTTCTCTTTTGCCAGTTTTTGTAAAATAGTTTGCCCAGATAAAAACAGCAGATCTGAAACAATAGCGTTCAATGCCTTGTGCATTATTTCTGATTGAAATTGGACAACACGAATTTCATTCTTCTCAAGAATCTTTCCCTCGATACGAGTAAAGGAAACATAGAAGATCAAAAGGACTATTCCAACCAATACCACTGAAGGAAGAAAAATCATCAAAAAGTACTTTTTCATCTCATCCACCGGAATATCTAATCGATAAATCTTTATTTCTAAAAATGTTAACAATTAGCTAGTCTTAAATTTCAGAAAAAATAATTTTCTGAATATGAAAT
>CAJWIT010000096.1 GCA_913041945.1 uncultured Fidelibacterota bacterium | reverse complement strand
TTAATTATACACTAACTATTGAACTGGAGTTTTTTGGAAATGTCTATACCGATATACATGAAGACATCAGTGATACTACCATAGGTATTTCATCACATTCACTTAACCCAATATTGGAAGTGACAGCACAGGATGAAGCGGTTTTTACATACTATGTCCATGCCACTGATGAAGAATATACTATATCAGATACAGGTGAGTTTGTTTTATCACGAGCAGCATTGGGTGTGGATGAAGGATTATCTATTCCAGAAGTTTTTGCTCTGCATCAGAACTACCCCAACCCATTCAATCCAATCACAATACTATGTTATGATTTACCAGAACAAAGTTTAGTGAATATCATCATCTACGATATGCTGGGCAGGGCAGTAATAACACTAGTTAATACAACCCAAAATGCTGGATTTAAGTCAGTGATCTGGAATGCTACCAATGACTACGGAAAACCTGTGAGTGCAGGGGTTTATCTATATCAGATTCATGCAGGAGAGTTTGTTCAGACCAAGAAAATGGTGTTTTTAAAATAAAGGAAATAGTTATAAAATTTTTATTTCCCGTTTTTATAGTTTCAGTTGTACTGTCCCAGGACCATTGGGAAACAGCAGTTTCTGCTGATGATGACTGGACATATCTGGTCCCTGAATCAGAGCTACCATCTGATTGGAATATCCTGGAATTTGATGAATCAGACTGGTTAACCGGACCCGGCGGATTCGGTTATAGCGATTATGATGATGGAACAAATATTGATCCAACCATCTCCGTTTATCTTCGCAGGATATTTACGGTGTCTGATGTTTCAACACTCTTCGCAGCGATCCTCCATGCCGATTATGATGATGGCTTTGTGGCATATCTGAATGGTACGGAGATCGGACGATCAGGTAATTTAGGAGAGCCTGGAACGTTTGTTTCCTATGATGAGACTACAAGTACCGACCATGAAGCACAACTGTATTTGGGAGAATACCCTGAAGTATACTACCTGGATTCTTCACAGCTGGCTTCGTTATTAACGGAAGGAGAGAATGTGCTGGCTGTTCAGGCTCATAATGTTGGTATTACCTCGTCCGACATGTCCAGTAACTTTTTTCTATCCTTCGGGATTACCGATGAGTCCACTTATTATGGTCCTACGCCAGGCTGGTTTCAGCCTCCAGCTGATGTACCAAATCTATTTATAAATGAATTTCTCTCATCAAATGCATCATCAAACCTAGATCCAGATTTTTTTTCATTCTGCGATTGGATTGAAATTTATAATTCTGAAGATACAGTTGTTAATATTAGTGGATATTATATAACTGATGATTTATCTGACCCACTCAAATTTCAATTTCCAGACAGTTCTATAATTCAGCCAAATAGTTTTTTGATTGTTTGGGCGGATGGCGAGGACTATCATCCTGGAAATTATATAACACATACTTCACATGTCGAAATAGAAATAGTCGTTACTACTTGCCATTCGAATTTTAAATTGAATAAGAGTGGCGAAGAAATAGGTCTATTTAGTCCATATCTTGTTCTAATCGATTCTATTACATTTGAAGGACAAATCACTGATATTTCATATGGCAGGAAACCCGATGGGAGTTCAGAATGGTTTTACTTTAGTGAGCCGACACCTCTTGATTCAAATCTGACAGTTGGTTACGGGGATTCAATTAGAACTTCATCGCCTCAATTTTTACCTATCGGAGGATTCTATTCTGCTACCCAAACTATTGAACTTGCTTCAGAAAATACATCAGCAACAATCCGCTTCACACTTGATGGTTCAAAACCAACAGTTAATTCAAATATATATACTTTACCTATTACCATTAACTCTACAACTGTTATAAGAGCACAGGTTTTTGAAACAGGTATTTTGCCTAGTTTGATCACCACAAGTACATATTTTATTGATGAAACATCAGATTTACCGGTTATTTCAATTGGAATAGATCCTATATATTTATGGGACGACGAAATTGGTATTTATACAGAAGGGACTAATGGTACCTATTTACATGGTGATTGGGGAAGTAGGCCAGATGTGTTCGGAAATTATTGTCAGGATTGGGAAAGACCAATTTCGATGGAATATTACAGTTCAGAAGAAAATTTAGAGTATAAAGTTGACGCAGGAATAAAAATACATGGTGGAACGTCCAGACCGTCTGCGCAAAAGTCAGTAACTATTCATTTTCGAAATAAGTATGGCGATAATGAAATCAACTATCAATTCTTTGATGATAAACCTATTCAAGCATGGAGTTCTATCATGTTGCGTACTGGGCAAGATGGTGGAGTTACAAACTTCCATGACGGTATGATGCACACTCTTATTGCAAACAAAGTTGATGCAGATAGACAAGGCTATAAACCGTCTGTTGTTTTTATCAACGGAGAATATTGGGGGATTCATAATATCCGTGAACGAACAAACTCTCATTTTATAGAAACAAATCATAATATAGACGAAGATAATGTTGATATGTTAGGATTCAAATTTGGTGGTTTTGATTATGTTATTGAGGGTGATATGGAAGATTATAATCAATTAATTAATTTTATTGAATCAAATGATATTTCCTTGCCAGAAAATTTCAATTATGTACAAACTCAGGTGGACATAAATGAACTTCTTAACTACCAGATTCTAGAAATATATGCCAGCAACTGGGATTGGCCACAAAACAATTATAAGTTATGGAAACCAAAATCTGGAAATGGGAAATGGAGATGGATTCTTCTTGATATGGATAACGGTTTTAATAGCTGGCCAGGTGAATATGGTTGCCCTGATTCCTGTTTTATTTTTAATATAATTAATCATGTTTTTAATTATCAAGAAAGACACGGAGGTACTTGGGCAAAATCTTTTTTACATAGTCTATTGAGTAATCCTGACTATGTTAATGAGTTTATCCAGCGTTTTGCAACCCATCTAAATACGATATACAATCCTGAAAGAGTGATACATGTTATTGATAGTTTAAGGAGTAATAGAGAACTGGAAACGCCACAGCATATTGAAAGGTGGGGGTGGGTTAGTTCTATGACTGAATGGGAAGACAATGTTGAAGGTATGCGAGAATTTGCTATTGAGCGACCAAATTATGTTAGGCAGCATATAATCGATTATTTTAATCTGGATGATACTTTAGAACTTACAGTTGACATTTCAGAGCCGGGCGTTGGCATAATTCAAATTCACGATATAAACATTCAATCATTTCCTGATACGGGTATTTATTTTCAGAATATTCCTGTAAGGATAGTAGCTATTCCAAATGAAGGTTATCAATTTGTTAATTGGCAAGGAAATTCAGGTGAGATTTCAAATTCAGATTCTATTTCAGTCGTTTTAATGGGAGACTCAACAATAACTGCTGTTTTTGAACCAACTGATAACATACCAATTGTTATAAATGAGATCAATTACAATTCCGCATCAGATTTTGATACGGATGATTGGGTAGAACTGTATAATAATAGTGATTCATCAATTAATATTTCTGATTGGCAATTTAAAGATTCAGATGATAGTCACGTATTCACGATACC
>CAJWIT010000095.1 GCA_913041945.1 uncultured Fidelibacterota bacterium | reverse complement strand
AGAAATACCTGTCTAAGGACTTGCGCTTGGCACTGGCGGAATATTTGTTGACGGTAAAGCAATAGCCGCAGCAGTATCGGTAAAATTTATCTTACAAAATACAACCAGCTCCCTGCGGATTTCGGAAGTTGATCAGAATCATTATCATTTAATAACTTTTCACAGCCCAGTATCAAATAATAAATCACAATTGAAAAAATAATTCTTTATCCCAGTTTTTTCATTTATGCTACTTTCGTGCCTTAAACATCTTGTTTTGACGGATTAAAAACATTTAATATTGGTCTTTATCGACAATCCATAATCACTTTGACTAGTCCATGAAACAACTATTAGATGGTAACCGCCATTCGGTAAAAGTAGAATTAGTATTAAAGCTGCTTTCTTTTGCTGCCTTCACCGGGTTTCTGCTTACCATTTGGCTTTTGTATATTGATGCCGATTTGGGGCTTAAGGTGATATGGTATTGTATTATTCCACTGGCGCCATTAATCTTTTTATTAATCCCAAATATCTGGACTGTGTTATGTCCATTGGTCTTTATGCAATCGATTCCGAAAAGACTTGGGATAGGGTTTAATCAATATTTAAACAAGCGACAAACTCGATATTTAAATATAACAGGGATAATCTTACTGTATTTTTTGGTCCCGGCAAGGTTTTTCATATTTAATGTCGAAGGTGAAATCAGTTTTTACACATTAAATATATTGTTACTTTTGGCTTTCGGCTTTGGTTTTGTGTTTTCGGGACTCGGCGGATGGTGTATGGGGCTATGTCCCATACGTCCGGTTGAATTGATGTACAGTCAGATGAATGCAGAGAAAAATCGACCGGAAATTTGTTCCTCATGTGATTTATGCGTATCCAATTGCCCAAGATTATTTGTAGACCAAAAGGATAGAATTGCAGAGTATAATGGCAATTTCAATGGTTTTATATATTCATTCCCAGGATTTATTATGGGGTACTACATCATTCAACCGAATGAATTATTTTATTACATCTACTTGAAAATATTCACTTTTGCATTCATCAGCTATCTCATTTTTAAATTAGCAGATCGGTTTATAAAAAAAAGCGAAAGTCAGTTCAGTGCCATTATCATATCCATTTTATTGTATTATATTAATACTCTGCCCAGCGTTGCTGAAGCATGGTTCATTAACGATCGGTTTAAACCGTTGTTATATATCCTACCGGTCGGCGCCATTTTATTTTCTGTAATTAATGGTTTACCCAAGGCTTATCGTGGTCGGTTTGTTTTAACTGTTGGGATAATTGCCTCAATTTTCTTAATCACAAAAGCGGGTTTTGATAGAAAAAAATTCAGCCTTAATCATTATAATTGGGAAGAGCATGCGTATAAAGTGGGCGACAAAGCGTGCGCATCGTGTCACCGTGATATTTATGAAAGTTATTTAACCAGTGAAATGGGAACATCCTTCAGCTTGATGTCAAATAAACATGAGGATTTGAATGTTTCTACTTGCAATGTATTTGACAAAAACAATGAACTTCGATATAATATTGAACAAAAAGGCGAAGATTATTTTATGACAGAAGAAAGGGTAGACGATAATAATAATGTCACTCATTTTCTTGAATTCAAAATTGATTATGTCATTGGTTCCGGCAATAACACAAAATCCTTTATCATGAAAAATAATGGCTATTTTTTTGAAATGCCTGTCACGTGGTATTCAAAAAAGAAAATGTGGGATTTAAGCCCGGGATATGAACGGTATAACCTCAGATTTTTCCGGGAAACGATCCAATCCTGCATTGATTGCCATACCGAAGAAACTACATTCGAACAATACTCTACTAACCGGTTTTTAAAAGTTAATCACGGGATTGATTGTGAAAAATGCCACGGCCCAGGTTCGCTGCATGTGGCAAGGTATGAAGGGAAAAAGAAGTTAGGATTCCGAGCAATCCTTAATCCGGAAAAAGATGAAAATCAGGATGATATGGTCTGTTATGATTGTCATAAAAAGAAGGAAGTTGATTTCCTTGAGGAAAATGATTCCCGTGCAATACGGTTTACCGCCCATGCATCTCGTTTATCATTAAGTAAATGTTTTACTGAAGGAGGTATTACCTGTATTACCTGCCACGACGTTCATAAGAAGTTAAATAAAACAATTCCTCAATTGAATCAACCTTGCCTAGACTGCCATAAGAAAATCCTAAATACATTTGAAAATCATGAATCAGATAAAAATTGTTCCGGCTGTCATATGCCGGGAAAAGGTTCGACGGATATTCCACACTTAAATCCGACAGAACATTGGATAAAGGTTTGGGACAAGTCGAGTCCAAGTTACCACGAGGGGATTAACAAAAGTTATACCGATTATATTGTTCCTGAAAGTAAATCGACCTGGGAAAAAAAGAGGGCAGCCGGCTTTCTGAGAAAGTATCAGGAAAGCATTGGAACTGTACGCGTCCGTACAGACACGCTTAAACTAGCATATAACCTCATGGAAAAACAAAAATTCTTATCTCCTGATGACAAGCTTCTCTTTGGGAAAATATTATTTCATTCCCGTAAATATAATCGAGCTATTGAACAGTTTAAAGATCTTGAGACAGTTGATATAGAGTATTATGACCCCGAACCGGATTTTTATATGTACTTTGGGAAATCCTATTTTGAAAAGAAAAATTATTATGAAGCGGAGCGGTATTTCGAGCGAGCATTAATTGAATATCCCAACCATTTGCAGACACTCATGGAATTGTCCCGTCTTTACTATGAACAAAAACAATTTGATCACGCTCTGGCATATACTAAAAAAATAATAGACCTTAATCCGTTTTATAGAGATGCATTGTACCAAAGGGCATTTTTACACCAATTTGCAAAAAAAGATCGATCTCTGGCAAAATCCGGTTATTATAACTTATTGAAATATTTTCCGGATGACCATGAGGGAATTATTAACGCTGCTCTTTTAGAAGCAGAAACAGGAAATGTCTCCCAAGGTTTGCTTTTATTAGAGAGCGGGGAAAAACGGCATCCAAACTCTCAAAAAATCCTAGCTAATCTATCCAGGTTAAATTTTGAATCCCAGAATATGGATAGGGGAATATTTTATATGAATAAGCTGAATAAATTAAACCCATCGAATCCATTCAAAACCCTGTTGGAAAAAATGGCAAATAAAGCATCCGGTTATTAAACTAATCTGAAACCCTCCTTCAGCGGGCATATTTTCGTTTTCCTCAATTTTTATGTAAATCAGTTTCTGTTTTTTTCAGGAGTGTAGTATAATTGGAATTAAGTTCACTCATATTATCCTTTTTTATAGTGACTGCTTCTCTTATACGTACTCCAGTATAATAGATAAACTTGACAAGCCGCCCAAGCTGATTTCGATTAAAAAATATTTTCCAACTCGAACTTGGTTGCAATCCGACAATAAATAATAGGTTTTGTCATTATACCAACGATCCTCTTATATTGATATAGAATAAGGAGGTATTATTATGAGATTAACTACAATATTATTGGTGTTAATAGGATTTTTATCAGCACAAGCCGCTCAAGTTACAGGAAAGGTAACGGATGCCCAGACAGGCGACCCTTTGGTAGGATGCAATATCCTCGTGCAAGGCACCTTTGAGGGTACGACCTCGCTGGATGACGGGAGTTATTCCTTGGAAGCCAATCCAGGAGATGTGCTGG
>CAJWIT010000094.1 GCA_913041945.1 uncultured Fidelibacterota bacterium | reverse complement strand
CGGCCTCCTGGGCCACAACCAGGTGCTCTAACCAGCTGAGCTACACCCACCATACAGCGCCAATCAATAAACCACATGATTGAAGCGCCGGAAATTAGATGTGATTTATGATTTACACAAGTCGAACAAAAAATTCCTGATTCCCGAATCAGGTTTCTTCCTAATTTCTTCCATGCGCCTCCTGAACAGATACATCCAGAAAGAGCTGTTTTTGCCATTCATCTTCTCTTTGCTCATCATCGTTTTTATCCTGTTTACAAATTTTTTCCTCCGTGCCTTAGACCGGTTCCTCGGAAAAGGGTTAGACCTGCCTACCATATTGGAGTATCTGGTATTAAATTTAGCATGGATTATCTCACTGGCAGTGCCCATGGCGGTCCTGATTGCTACACTCATGTCTTTTGGCAGAATGTCAGAAGATAATGAGATCATTGCAATGCGCGCCTCCGGGATCAGTTCCCTTACGGTTATCCGCTCTGCCCTGATATTCGGTTTGTTAGTTGGTACTGCTCTCGTTTTGTTTAACAATTTTATTCAGCCTGATATGAACTTCCGTGCCAGGCTTCTTTCCGGCGATATTTACCGGAAACGGCCCGGCATGATTGTCGAGCCGGGTCACTTTATTGATGATCTTCCAGGCTACAGCATGATCATCCGCGGTAAAAAAGGGGAACTGATGGAAGATGTACGAATCTTCAGTAAAACCAATAAAGAATCACAAACGAGTATCCAATCCAAGACAGGATCCCTGTCCGCAATTGATGATGCAATAATCCTCAATTTGTATGATGGAGAAATTCATGAATTGGATTTAAAGGGCTATGAACATTACAGGCGCATAAAATTTAAAAAACATGTTATTACGCTCCCTGCTGATGACCTGCTCCTTTCCCGCAGGGATTCCTCCAGCCGGACTGCCCGGGAAATGACTGTTCCCATGATGGTAGCAAAGCAGAAAGTATATGAACGGCGAATCAACGTGGTCAAAAAGCGGCTTGCCAAATCATTCAAACGTACCATAGGTGACAGCATATTTTATAAAAATCCTGAACTGGCTTTAAGCGTTATACAGCAGGAACAAGCCCGTGTAGAAAAAGATTCTTTACTAAATTCTGCTCAGGTTCGGGTGAAAAAACGAAAGCTCAGAACCCTGGAGCATCAGGTGAAAAATGAGTTTAATCTCATCAACAGCTACGTTCGCAGTCAAAATAAATACGGTGTGGAAATTCATAAAAAATTTTCCCTCCCGTTTGCCTGTATTCTCTTTGTCCTGCTTGGCACATCCCTGGGTATCCTCGCTAAAAAGGGAGGGTTTATTGTGGGAATCAGTCTCAGTTTTGGGTTTTTCCTGGTGTACTACTTATTCATGATTGGAGGTAAAGACATGGCAATTCGAAACCTTGTCACTCCGGCTATAGGGCTGTGGACACCCAATGTAATACTCCTCATCATTTCACTCTACCTGACATTCCACACAGTTCGAGAGCGAACTCCTCTCAGGATAAACTGGCCGGAATTAAACATAAGGAAATTACTCAAACGAAAAAAATAATCATTATATCTGAATTTATTTAAAACTGAGATTTCTATATACCTGAATTGTTGTCATCTGTGGATATTACTCCTAAATTTCCGACTTGTTTTACAAACTGTACAGAATAAATTAGAGTAATTGAATGGTAAAAGTAATAGACTTCTATAAACCGGTTCCTAAAGTTATTGAGACGGTTGCAAAGAAAAAGAAACGCCCCAAATTTATGGCTGTAGTTGATGAAGATAACTGCACCGGCTGTCAGGTATGTATTCCATTCTGTCCTGTTGATTGTATTGAACCATTAAGTAAAGAAAAATATGAATCCCCTCCTACCCCACCCGTCCAGGTGAGGTTTAACGAATGTATTGGGTGCAATGCCTGTTTTAAGGCTTGTCGGCAGCTCACCTGGGATGCGATTAGGATGATTCCAACTGATGAATTTGAAGCAATTTATAACATCACGATTGATTAGAAGATTCTTTTCCATCTAATTTAAAATATAAAATATCATTATGTGGATTTTTATGATCAGTTGTTATCTCTTGACAGGATGCTCCCTGCTGTTATTTATCTTAACAGGGATCCAGGGATATTTTCAGTTCCCTGTATTTGGTCTTAACCACCCTGCCCTTGCCCTGCTTACTGCATCAATATATTTGTTTACAGAGTCGCTGATCACCTTCTTTTTTGTTGGGGCTGGTGCCGATATTAAACAATATATGGCCGAAGGCCTGGCGGAAGAAACGGATTACAATCAATCAATTCTTATTAAAAAGAAATTATATCCCCCTACCATGCTGAATATCCTTCTGGTAATAATTGTTTTTATTATCGGTGGTGCAGTAGATACAAATATTTTCCCCTCATGGCCTCATGGGCTTCTCTATGTAATTACTTTGGTCCATTTTTTAAAAATGATAAAAACTCAGAATTCATGTTTCAAAGAAACGGTGGCCATCAGGATTAATATTGCAGAAAAAGGCAATGCAGGCAATCAACCCCAGTCCTCATGAGTTATTTTTACATCCCCTTAATTATTTTAATGGGAATCACCATTGTTATTATATGTGTATTATACATCCAGCGGGAAGAGACACCGGCAAACGATGATCAGGAGGACTTGGAGGAATGGACCTGTCCTGAATGTGGTTTTTCAGTCCAGCTTGGTACCGAATGCCCATATTGTTACACCAAAAAACCAGGATAATATGCTGACCATTGGAAAATTATTTCAGGCCATGGGCATCGCTGTGATTGGAATCGGTTTTATTTCAAGCTTTCCCGAAATAATCAATTGGAAACCAGCGATCTCCGGACTAATGCTGTTTACCATTGGCTGGTGTATTGAACGATATATTGTTAAATAGTCAATTAATTGGATTAGGACATAATAAGTGACACTCAGAATAACAGCCCTGTTCGTACTCCTGATGGGAAGTTCTTTTTCTCAAACAATGGAGATTTTGTCGGCTGAGGATGCTCATTATGTAAAGATAACACCGGTTCATCTCACCGATGATTTTCTTTTTTTTCAATCTGATTCTATAAAAATTGAAGAAATCAATTCAGTAAGAATGATAAAAAACAATGATATTCCTATCACAATAAAAGCTGTGCTTGCAACTGGGTATTTTTCACTGTTTTATTACATGCTTGAATACATGTATAAAGAAGCTCCATTTACAATCCCTCAGTTTTCTGGTGTTTTCTCAGTCTTTGTTATAGCGGGAACAGGAGCAGGAATAATTTATGGAAAGATAATCAATTCTTATCCCAAGGGAAAAACCAGTTACGACTTTAGTACAATGCCTGTGAAAGAAAAATACGCAATACTTCAACAAATTCTCACCGAGAATAAAGTGCCATTTCATAAGACGCCATGATAAAAAAACTGATCATATATGCTGTTATTGGTCTTTTAACAGGGAATACATTCGCTCAGCAGGACTACGTATATACCAGGCCGGGATGGCTCACATTCTTAAAAAACATCCCTGGTGATATGCGGGATTACACCAGGAATCCCTTGACAAAGAAAAATTTATGGGGTCTTACCGCAATAACTGTCAGTACTGGTCTTATGATTTATTATGATGATAAACTGCTTGATGCCTCAAATGAATTAAGTGACCAGCTTGGATGGTCCGAACAAACCAACTGGAGGATGGAACATATAGGCGATGGCTATCTGCAATTATATGTGGCTTCAAGTCTTATCGGTTATGGATTATATTATGATGATAATCGGGCATTGCAATCTGCAAGCCAGATTTTTGAAAGCGTATTCGCATC
>CAJWIT010000093.1 GCA_913041945.1 uncultured Fidelibacterota bacterium | reverse complement strand
TGGTTTCGATCCATTACAGCAGAAACACCGATGGGAATTCCAGCAAGCACTGGGGTTTGAACGCGAATTCCGGTTAAACCCAGATTTTCTTTAAAATCGTTCACAAATCCCTGAACAGAGAATAGATTGCGTTTAACACTGAAATCCAAACCGACTTTGCGAACCTGCGGATATTCTATCGCGTTGGTATAACCGTTCACCAGAATTCCATACCCTAGCTTTACATAATCCAGGGAACCAACCTTGAAGTAAAGTGGATCATTTGGAAAACCAAACCTGATATAATAAATTTTGTCAATCAGCGTATTCTTAATGGCTTCTCCATCAGAAAAATCCCATTCATCCTTGTGGATGTTTCCGTCAGCATCTATATAAAAAACTAGGTCCAGCGCTACTCCAAACTTCCAGATGGGGATTACTGGACGAAGGGCAATCTGGTTCCATACTTTTCCATCAATTGTCACAGCTCCAAATGCGCCCTGTACAGACCTTTCTGTCTGAGCAAGAAGAACAGTAGTAAAACAGGTATAAATGAAAATTTTAGCAGTTTTAGACATATTCACCCTCAATTTTATGAAAGAAAATTACCTTTCCTCTTCTCACCTATCAATGATTTATTCTCTTTCATCTCTTTTCACAAACTAAAACAACATTATTTAGTAATTTCTTTTATGGAACTAATTAATTATTTTAGAATTTTATCATGGAATATAAATAAAGAAAGCAATGGGATTTTGTAAACATATCTTCATATATGCCTTGATCGTATTTCAACCAGTTCTAGGCCAATCAAAACCGGAAATTTCAGATTTAACTATGGACGTAAAGAAAAACGGTATATTTATCAAGTTAAAGACAACCGTACCTGTAGACCTACAAAATATCACCGGTTGGGCTACAGAATCCGGTTGGTTTTATATCACCGTACTTGGTGCGATTTCTGATTCCGTTTCCATCACACATTCACAATATAAATTTCCTATTACAAATATTCAGACTGCAAATTCGACTGAATCGACACAAATAGCATTGCAATTTCAACGTGAAATCGAGAGCTTTGAGTTTTATCAATCTGACGCACCTCCTGAAATACTCCTCTCTCTTCGCTTCCCTGTAGATGAAATATTTGTTCAGGCAGAAAAGGGAAACATATCGAAACAAACATCAAAATTTGGTTTTCAGAAAACAAACAAATCCCGTCAATATAAGCGAATCAGGACAGGGCTGTACCTGCTGGGGTCTTCCCTTACGGTTGCAGGAACTATGGACATGGATAATAAAAATGAAATGAGCTGGGAACTTCCAGCAGGGCTTTCAATCCTTGCAGGAACCTATTTTTTTGATACAGTTCTCCGGCCTAAATTGAACAGGAAATAACCGGTTAACCTTACAAATCTTCATAAAATAATTGGAAAACCTTCATAACTACTTTGCTTATTTCTATGTAGCAGGTTTAGTAGCCATGGCGTTTTTTTTTCGGATTTATTACCGAAAGAAAAAATTGCGGGATACGGATGAAAAATACAAAAATGAACTGCCCTCTCAGTAAACAAATTTTTTTTCTTGGATTGTTTCTCCAAATGCTCTTTGCGGGGAATACCATAGAACAAACAACCCAGTCAGCTGAAATAGTTATTAATGCTTTCACCGGTGTTGAATTTCGGGCGGGAATTGAACACCGACATTTAACACCACACCTTCATGAAATTGCTTTATATGGTCATAGTTTATCTGACGATATCAAAGACCAGTTAAAAGCAGTTGGATTTAATTTCTCAAGTGAGTTCATTTCCCGGAGAACCACAAATAATGAACGTGCAGAGGGAGTCGGATTAGACCAATACCACGATTTTGGAATCTTTCGTTTCCATTACACCCTGAATGGTACACATAGTGTAGATGTTACAGACACTGATGGAAACGGTATTCCCGATTATATAGACCACATAGTGGCATCATTTACCCACGTTTATGACCAAGAAATAAACCAAATGAGTTATTATCGTCCGCCTGGTGATGGATGGTTACCTGGGGAAAATGACAATGGAGGTTCTGATGCTTATGATATATACATTAGAAATATTTCTTCTAATTATTATGGCTATGTTCAATCGGAATACATGGCTCAAAATACTGGAAATAACGAAAACTCACCTGGTGTTACAGAAATCAATGCTTTTACCAGTTATATGGTAATGAGAAATAACTATAGCGGATTTTATTCTTCTAATAATCAATATGGACCTACTACTGAACTTGAGGCAATGCAGGTTACAGCAGCTCATGAATTTTTCCATGCTATTCAATATGGTTATGATGGAAGAGAAAAACCCTGGTTGCTGGAAGCTACTGCAACTTGGATAGAAGAAATAGTTTATGATGACATAAATGACTGTTACCAGTATATGCCTAACTGGTTCAGTTCTCCGCAAACATCCTTAGATGCAACTGGTTCTCATTGGTATGGTTCCTATATCTTTTTTAAATATATTGAAGAACACCTTGGTGGGCCTGAAACCATTCGGCTTATTTTTGACAAAGGGGTTGAGACCAATAGTGAAAATGGAGACTACAGTCATCAGGCAATAAGCGATGGACTTGAGCCTGTTAGTTCATCATTTCAGGATGCTTTGAATAAAATGGTTATTGCTAACCGTGTCATGTCATCAAACCCTGGCATCAATGCTGAAATGTACAGTTACGAAGAAGCGGAAGCTTATCCTTTGGATGGACCAAATACCTATACAACCGTGAACTTTTCAGCGGGGGATACTGTAACTGTTTCCAGCACTAATTTGCAGGAATATGCCAGCCAATATATCAATGTCAATACGGAAACTCCAGTTAACATTACTCTTACAAATACATCAGGACCTGAAGGAGATTTAAATCTACACAGTATATCTGAAGATTACAGCGGAAACTTTATAATACAAACTGCTTATCCGATGAATATTGATCCTGCAGGATACAGTTCAATTTATTTAGCAGTAGTTAGTCAAAATAGTGATGGAAGTGATTGGAATTATGAATTATCAGTCACTTCCTTTTTTAGTGTTTATCCAGGAGACACTGATAATAATGGTATTGTCGATGCTCTGGATGTATTACCAATTGGAGTGTATTTCTTTGAAAGTGGGACACCGCGAGAGACAGGTTTTGACTGGTCACCCTATAATGTACTTCCCTGGGAAACTATCCCAGCTACGTATGCGGACGCTAATGGTGATGGAGTGGTAAATGAAGTGGATATCATTGGTATTGGTGTAAACTGGGGCAATACCCATGAGGTTAGCGGAGAGACATATGTTATTGATCCCTATGATGAAACTCTTTTAAACAATCATCGTAGTGCTTTTCAAGAAATCCATAATTCGCTTTCAGGAAATGGTGAAGTCATAGAGGCAATAAGGGAATTGTTAAGGTCTGTATTAGGTATTCATACACCGGAAGTTTTCTCCCTGCATCAGAATTACCCTAATCCATTCAACCCGACAACAACAATCCAATTTCATTTGCCAACGGATGAATCTGTTTCCTTGACGGTTCACAATATATTGGGTAAAACCGTAATGGAACCCATTAAAGATATTACCTATCAAACTGGCACTTACAGTATTTTGCTGGATGGAAGCCAGCTAAGCAGCGGTGTGCACTTCTATAGTCTTCAAGCTGGGAGGTATCACAAAATTCGGAAAATGCTCGTTATCAAGTAATGCTATGAAAACAGGAAGATACATATTATTGTCACTGGTTCTTCTTATGAGTTGTGAAGAAGACCCAAATGGACCAACAGCAGATTTCACTTATACAACGAATTATCTCATCGTTTCATTTACTGATGCATCAACACCAGGAGATGGTGCAATCAACACATGGGCGTGGGATTTTGGAGATGGGGAAACATC
>CAJWIT010000092.1 GCA_913041945.1 uncultured Fidelibacterota bacterium | reverse complement strand
ACATTCAACAGCTTCCACGGACCAATCGGATGAATACTGCGATAGACATTAAATTGCATAAGATTACCAGCAGCGTGCGTAAAAGATTCAACGGCACGCCCCCAACGTAACCGGACTGAAGCATCATCAAGGGTTTCAACCGTTATGCCTGGTGCCGGATAGGGTATTGGTACCGCATAATTGCCATCCTTAGCATTATTCTCCGGCCAGCAAACTAATTCCCCATCAGCCCAGGTAGAATCATGAGGTATCACTTGTCCGGTGTAGGCTTCCCAGGCTTTCCGGGCCACATCATTCACCGTAATGACATCAGAGTTTACATAGTCGGGGTATCCATAATCATCTATGTAGTTTTCAGTCATCACCTGACCATTAATAACGACCCTGCGATTCATGGATGGAACAGTGCCCCACAAATCATCTTTTTGATGGCCACCCCAGTATTGCTTGGCAGCATCTGCGCCATAGCCTGCTACCTGGGCAAAGGAATATTCCAGTTTATCTCCCTTCGATAAAGTATAAGGGCCAAAAGCAAAACTGCGGCCCGGATAATTGGAATTACCATGATTAAACTGTCCACGACCAGTCCAGGATGTATTCAGACCCCACTGTTCAACCTCTTCTAGATTGAAAAATCCATTGGCACGCGAATCAGTCCTCAATTGCGGTCTATTCCCAGCCATTATTACTGTGGATGAAAACCATCCATGAGTCAGAAAGGTATGATACGGCTGTTTGATGCGGAGCTGATCGTCCAGTTCATTTTCAGTTGGCCCATATTCACTGTCACTGGAAGTTGAATCAGGTCCATCAAACACAGTTAGATGGTTTTGATCATAATACAGCATGGTATAGCCAACCGCGGCCGGACTGCCGAAGCCACCGCCATTTACTCCGCTGGAGGCGAACTCCTGAAATAATTCCGGAATCGGTTCCGGCTTCCCGGCCAGGTCAAAATTACCTCCCGTCTCACAGTCCATATTGAACGCCAGCCAATAATCAGGGTCAAATGATGCCCAGTTATCCCCCTGGAATATACCAGGCTTCCATTTCCATTGATTATAGTGACGCTGATAGCCATACATAGATGGAGCAAAACTCTGTGCAAAATAAATGAGTACATCAACCAGTGTATCCACCGTGTCCATCTCAATCGTGGATGGATCCATATCGGTATTTCCGGTGAATTCAAATTCATATTCATGAAAAATAATATCATCATAATCAGGGTAACTGTATGCTCTGGTTGTACGCTGCACTGTCAGGCCCACACTGGTGGCCCATTTGGCATATATAATCTGTTCAGCTTCATTGGGATTAAAATCAGGATTCAAACTGCCATCATCCAGTAGTGGATAGTTCTGTATTTCATAAAAGCTGATTGGAAAGGTCCAGACCCCAACGCTGGTCTCGGGTCCTCCGCTGCCAATCATACCGCAGAAGGCGAACTTTTTATTTTGGTACTCCAGACTACCGGAGTAATTGACGGCAATATGAATACCGCCGCCAAGGGAATTATGCTGTCCGTCGTATTCAACACCTTCCACAATTGTATTTGACCTACTCGGCCATTCAAACATGGGCTGGGCCGACCATTCTATTCCGTTATTTTTAAGGGGTTGGGACAAAATACCATTATTGAACACTGATTCGTGGATCATACCCCGATTATGGATGATATATTCACGTTGGGCCAGCAACGATTGGCTGATTATCAGCAGTATAAATGCGCATTTAGCTGAATTCTTTGTATTTATCATTGTGTGCATTCCTGATCTGTAATGAACACAGCAAAACATTCCGGATAATCCCAGAAATCCCACACATTATTACCTTCGCCTTCATCGCCGGTGTCTGTGATTCCATCCAATCCAAAATCTGAAAATGCCTCAGCTGGATCCCAAACCCCATTATTATTAGAATCATTAAATTCAAAAATAACATCCAAAGAATCACCATCCCCATTATAATCGATTAGCGTAGAATCTACGGCTTCACTCCAAACCCCATTTGTGTCTGCATCAAAAAACTCAAACAAAACATCAACCGAGTCCATATCATTATTTGCATCCTGAAATTTCTCCTCTGCTGGATCCCAGGTTCCATTTCCATTTGCATCAGACAAGCTTTCAGGCATAGGGCAAATTGAATTCCCTTGAATAGAGAACACGTCCAATTGTTCAATCAGGGCACAGTTAAGATCATCAATATCTGTAATAGTATTTCCTGTTAACCTTAATTCTTTGAGCCCAACAAGGTCATTAATAAAAGATGGAATCTGTTCTAAAATACTGTACTGAACTCGAAGAACCTGAAGCCCAGTAAGATTGCCAATCGACTCAGGCAATTGGGCAAGTCTGGTATACTCTAGCTGAAGCTCACTTAATTTAAATAGATTCCCGATCTCTGATGGAAGCGAATCCAAGTATGTATTTATAACATGTAATTCTTCAAGCTCTGTTAACGCATCAATGGATCCCGGAAGCTTGGACACACGAGGATTAGACAGCCAGAGATATACCAGGCGGCTACCACGCCAGTGCTGAATGCCCAGGCCCAGAGGTTCAATCACTAATGAACTATTTCTAACTCCATCAGCATCATAATCAATATAGGATTCCTGGTCCCAAATACCATTGTCTTCCCCATAGTCACCTGTCGAGCTAACACCATCCAGCCCCCAATCATAATAATCTTCACCCATATCCCAGATGCCATTCCCATTAAGATCATCAAATGGTTCCACATCATCCCAAACACCATTGTTATTATCATCAGAAAATGGTTCTCCCACATTATACACACCATCTCCGTTAAGATCAAAAAAGGTCTCTCCCACATCGCGAATACCATTATTATTTAAATCGTCAAATGGCTCAGCAAGATCCCAGATGCCATTCCCGTTTAAGTCATCAAATGGTTCAGACCCATCCATCTCACCATTACCGTTCAAATCAACCAGCATAGGCTCCCTTGACTGAAGATTGTTCAGGTCAATAATGTCCTGTAAAACGGCCAGGTCGCCTTCATTGTGTTCAATTAATTCATCCTCGCAACTACTCCAAATCAGTACTGAAATCAACACAGCAATTACTCGTGCGCTCTCAAACACAATATGTAAACAGGCAGCCATTGCTTCTTGCAGTCTTATCATCAGTTTATTATCAGACCGAGCTTAAAGTATCGTGGTGTGTTTCGCAGAAAAATAAGTTCTTGTCGATATAGTAATGGGTCCCAATCATCGAAAAGCATCGGATCGCCAATATCATTGGTTTCATCATCATCATAATACGTTTCCCACCGTGTCACAGCGTTTGCATTATCAAACAATGCATAGGCATAATCCCTCTGGTTCAATAGGTTATAAACTTCCACATAAACTGACAATCTCGTTTGTTTTAGCCGAAGCATTTTTTGCATTCTAAGCTTAACATTATGAAAAACAGGTGTACGCTTGTTGAACTTGACACCTAGACCGCCATCATCATATGTGTACGGACGCCCACTTTGGAGAGAATATCTCAAACTAAGTACCCAATCAGACAAGGGCCGAAAATCCTTAAAAATTATGGGACCATTGTCTCTTCCTGTTCTATAGCTGAAATTGGATACAAATCGATGGGTTCGATCATAATTGAGGTATTCATCTTCTGGATCTGGTAACTCAACCGGAAGCTCACCTTCATCCGGTTTTTCTATAAATTTGATATCTGCATCAAAAGGGGTAGCGCTCTTACCTGTCGCAACTTGAAAATTATAACGCATAATTACCGTGAAATCCCCATGCCGCTTTTCAAAGTTTGTATGGAACCCTTTAATATCAGCATACTCGCGATTGGCAAACGTTTCGTAGAGATTCCCTTTTTCATCCTCGTAGTAAACATGTTGCACAAGATCTTTTACATCCTTGTAATAGGCACTGACTTCCAGGA
>CAJWIT010000091.1 GCA_913041945.1 uncultured Fidelibacterota bacterium | reverse complement strand
GATTTCATTGCAAGATGAATTCCTTTTAATCTTTGTCCATTCATAAAACCGGCGGAATCACCAATGAGCATAGCGCCATTGACAGTCAATTTTGGAATGGAAAACCATCCTCCTTCCGGCAGGGATTTTGCACCATAGGAAATCAACTCACCTCCATCCAGGACCGATTTCATCCAAGGGTGGGTCTTAAGCAGTTGAAGTTCATGGTGCGGATCCACTGCTGGATTTGAATAATCCAAACCAACGACCAATCCTAAATCCCAGATATCATCCTGCATACCATATAAAAATGCCCCGCCAAAAATAGTATGCCCAAGTGGAAAACCCATAGTGTGTGCCACATATCCCGGCTGGACGGACCCCGTGGGCATTTTCCAAAGCTCTTTGACTCCAACCGCCCATACCTGGGGATTTTTGCCATTCATGAGATCATGACGCTGAATGAGTTTTTTTGTCAAACTTCCCCTGGTGCCTTCCCCAAGGATAACGACTTTTGCATGAATTTCTGCTCCGGCTTCATATTGGGATTTTTGCTCACCGTTTTTGTCAATCCCCCTGTCCCCTGTCCGGACACCGATTACCTGATCTCCTTCATAAAGAAGCTCCGTTCCAGGAAAACCACAGAAAATATCAATGCCCTCATTCTCACATTTTTCTCCCAGCCAGCGTGTCAATTTGCCGAGGGAAGTTATATAACAGCCGTGATGACTCATGGGTGGAGGAACAAACGGGAATGAAAACTTTTTTGCTCTGGTTAAATAATAGAGATGTTCTTCAGTTACTTCAGATTCAAACGGAATGTTCTGTTGGTCGAAATCAGGAAAGAGTTCCTTTAGTGTACGAGGATCAACAATCGCGCCAGATAGCGAGTGTGCCCCAATCTCTCCAGCTTTTTCTAAAATTGCAATGCTGGCTTCCTGTCCCGATTCTTTCAGCAGGCTTTGAAGATGGATCGCACCAGCTAAACTGGCAGGACCTGCACCTACAAACAGGACATCCAGTTCAAGGACTTCCCTTTCAGACATTAATTTTTTGCAGCTTGAACAGCTTCCGAAAGTTTCGGAATAATTTCAAGGATATCGCCAACAATTCCATAGTCTGCAATCTCAAAAATTGGTGCCTCCGAATCCTTATTAATCGCTACTATATTTTTTGATCCTTTCATCCCAACCACATGCTGAATTGCCCCGGAAATCCCCAAAGCAAGATAAAGTTTCGGGGCTACATTCTGCCCGGAGCTTCCAATTTGCCGGGAAGGTTCAAGCCAACCGGAATCAACGATTGGACGGGAAGAACCCAATTCAGCTCCTAATGCATCTACAAGAGCGTTTACAATTGGTATGTTTTCCTCCTTCCCGATTCCCCTGCCAATAGAAACAATTATTTCTGCATTCGTCAGGTCAACTCCTCCTGCCTCCTCTTTAAAGGGTTCTTCTGATTGCGTCTTTACAGCTGAGCTGTCCATCTCAATTGAGATCGATCGTATCGCTGCTGCTCCAGCTTCCGCCTGGTCAGATTGATACGCAGCAGATTGAAAGCTGACCAGTGTAGCACCTTTGGATTGAGATACAATATCCGCACCTAATTTTGCATTAAAGACCTGCTTTGTAAATACAGGGGCTCCATCATCAATCCGAAATTGAATCACGTCACTGACAAACGGAATTTGAAGCCGGGCGCTGACCCGGGGTAAAAAATCCCTGACCATGTACGTATGCCCCATAAAAACAAAGCGGGGTTTTTCCTGTTCCAAAACGGATGTAATAGCCTGGGAATATCCATCGGATGAATAATTATCCAGGAGAGGATTCTCCAATAACAACACTTCTTCAGCATTGAACTTGCCTGCATTCTCTGCCAGGTCTCCCCCGTTTTTACCCATCGCTAACATTGAAAGAGACAGATTCATTTCGGACGCAAGTTTCTGTCCTGCAGCAAGAGCCTCTAAGCTCATGCGGTGAATCGATCCTGAATTATTTTCTAGCGCTACAAGTATGTCCACCAGTAGTCCCCTCTTATAATACCTTGATTTCTGTTCGCATTGCTTCTACCAGCCGGTTAATTTGCTGATCTATATCTCCAGTGATCATTTCCGTCTGCTTCGCCTTTTGCATGCTGTAAACACGGGTGATAGATTGATTCACATTACTTTCAATTATTTCCGCTTTTGGCAGGGGTTTTATTTCTTTCTTTTTCGCACCCATAATCCCTTTCAAGGAAGGATAGCGGGGCTGGTTTATCCCGGACTGAATGGACAAACATGCAGGCAGAGGAAGAGTCACCCATTGAAACCATCCCGATTCCAGTTCCCGTTTGACCCGAATAGAATTTTCACCGACCTCTGTTTCCATAACCAATGTGGCAGACGACATTCCTAATAATTCACCCAGTATCACACCGGTTTGCCCCGTTCCCAGATCCAGGGACTGAAGACCAGACAGAATAAGGTCAAACTGCTCCTCCTGTAATGCTTTCGCAAATACACCTGCGGTCCGGAGAGGATCTGTTTCCGGAGGGCCTTCTTCCGTAATGTGGATGCTCCTATCAGCCCCCTTGGCAAGAGCTTCACGAATGACTTTTTGAGTTCGTCCTTCCGGACCCATGCTGATTACAACCACTTCCCCATCCCCATTTTTTTCACGAATCTGGAGGCCTTCTTCTAAGGCATAGGAGTCACTTTCGTTAGTCTCAAAATTTACGGAAGTTTCATCAATCCAGCCCTGATCAGGAGCAACTCGCAATGGAGATTCCTCGCCCGGAACCTGCTTTATCAATACACCAATTTTCATTTTGATTATCCTTAAGTCAATTTACTGATTAAAATTATTTCCAAGTGTTCTTGAAACAAAGCATAGGTAATTCATAAACTGCCTGAATAATTATCTCAAAACAACCTGATCTTAACTAAATTATCATACTAAAATTAACACATTTGTTATCTTGAAATATTTTTTTAGGAGCACTAAGTTTTCACCGATCATTGAAAAAAATGAGGTTAATATTTGAGCCGTCTTATTGTGATCATTTTAGGAAATGCCCTTTTTATCATCGGTATATTTGTATTGCTTTGGGCTGTGAAACGGTGGCTGGAAAGAAGAAAATGGGATAAATGACCTGGCTATTCCTGATAAAAAACAGGGCCTCTCCCCTTTACAATCTCAGTTTTATCTATTGATCAAATAAAACAGGATGAAAAATTTATCCCCTTAAATGAAAAAAATGTGATGCAGAACACACGGTGTAAAAAATTTGTTGTATTCTACTATACGTCTATTTACCTTCGGATTGCCTCTAAATCTGGTTTTGTAGGGACAAAGACTACAAAATAGGCGAGTGGATGATTATGAAATTTGAATATATTATTAGTGATACCTATCTAAAAACGACATAACAAGGAGGAATCAAATGAAAATAATGTCAAAAATAATCCTAACTGCATTTGTTTTCATGGGGACAATCTTTCCACAGTCCTTGGAAGCAAACTATCAGTTAACTAGTGTTCTAGTTGAATACCACTGGGTAGCAAGAGCGCAAGAAAGCACCGAGGACTTTGAAACTGGCGGTTACGTCCTTAATGGCGTCTGGCCCAGCGCTGCCACCCCGGCATTCGCTTGGGGTTTGAAAAACTTTGCTGTCGGCGACACTGCAGCATATGTACGAGTTCCACTCACATCCCAGCTGGGCTTGGACTACTTTCCCTATGGACCAGTTGCTTTAAATTGCGATTTCAATGATGATGGAACCTTTACAATTAATGAAGGAAGCACTTATCCCACAACTGAAATGGTAGACTGTGTAACATCATCAACGGTCCCGCCTGTTACTGAGAGTGGCACCTGGACTGATGGTGGATTTGGAACCTACACTGATGATTTTAGAAATAAAAGCTCACGGGGTTGGGGAATTACCTATTCAGGTACCTTTGCATGGTTTAACGCCCCGGACTTGAGTGATGGTACAAATGGTGGTGGATTATATGCAGTGCACTCCCAATATGATGGTATCAATTGGGGAAGAACAGACGTCAAGTATAATAATGATTTCAACCAAATAGAGGGTCTGAAGATTCACTGGACGGCTAACGATGGTGTTGGGTCAAATCTCGGAATCGTAGATCCAACAGATGACTATTACTCTGAAGAAGAAGAAGGAATGCTTAATGGCATTATGGGTATAGGCGAAGCGCCAAGCGATAATACTACAATCCCGG
>CAJWIT010000090.1 GCA_913041945.1 uncultured Fidelibacterota bacterium | reverse complement strand
GCATCTTCCGGAACCACATCGGCCCCATGTAAAGAAAGAGAATGACACCTTTCCAAATCATCTTCCCTGATATCATGAGCCAATTCCAAAAGGTTTTTCTTTAATTGGTGTACATCTCCTTCAAATGATCCAGCACAATTTATCATTTTATTCACAGCCCACTTGAGATTTACAGCAGTAGGCCTTGTTTCACCAATCTCATCCGCCTTTTGTGCAAAAGACTGTTTGAACTCATCCAAACTATCGGTATCAATTTTGTTTGAAGCGAGGGCGCAAGCGTAAGCACCGGCGACTCCGATAGCTGGGGCACCCCGGATGGCCAGTCTCAGTATGGCGTCACAAACGATAGTGTAATCATCTGTCTCAATATATTCTTCTTCCAAAGGCAGCTTTGTCTGATCAATTAATCTGACCCTGCCTTCTGTCCACTCAATTGTTGGAGTTGGAGTGACTAATGTCTCAGTCTTCATAAGTGAAAGTTTACGTCTAGGTTAAGAGATATCTTGCCAGAAACAGGATCAAGATAAAATAGTTATTCACTGATGTCCATTCCTGTTGGGTTCCACGATCACTTTCAGGGAATCTATACCATTTTTCACCAGATCAAACCCGGATTGGATTTCCTCCAGTCCTATCCTGTGGGTAATCATCTCTTTGACAGGGACCCTCTTTTCAGCAATCAGCTGCAGCGCCTCTCTGTGGTCATCGGGTGAACCGGCGTAGGTAGTGGTAACGGTTATATCACGTTTGAAAAAATGTCTGCTTATGTCAATGGGAACTGTAGTTTCAGGATCGGAAGGTGCGAACAACAGTATTGTACCGCCATCCTCAGCGGCTGAAAAACCGGCCAAAACTGCTTCTGGGTGTCCTGTTGTAAGGATAACAATATCGGCTTTTCGGCCTGTCTTTTCTTCCAAGATTTCTGCTATTTCGCTCGAATCCTGTGTCACAATATCCGCTCCGAATTTTTCCGCCCACACTAGCTTGTTTTCATTGATATCAGAGGCGATAATCATTTCGGCATCGGTCGCCTTTGCCAGTGCAATATGCAAAACGCCCGACATTCCACTTCCGATGACAGCAACAACGTCTCCCTTCCGCAAGTTGGCACGACGCTGACCGCGCAAAACACACGCCAGCGGTTCTGCAAATGAAGCCTCTTCATAAGAGAGACCATCCGGAATATTGTATAGTCCCAACCGCGTATTAATCTCCGGAAGTCTCACATATTGTGAAAAACCTCCAGGATCGAAATCTGTCGTTTTTAGGGTGCGGCACATTGTTTCATTACCTCTCTGGCAATATCTGCATTCAAGGCAGGGGACGTGATGGGAAGCTACAATCCGGTCACCAACAGAAACATTGTTTACGGCATTCCCTACCTCAACAATTTCGCCCGCTACTTCATGTCCCAGGACCAGAGGGACCTTGTCCCGGCGATACCACTCCATAAGGTCGCTGCCGCAGATGCCGCTGGCGTGGATTTTGAGAAGAGTTTCATCTTCTCCCAACTGGGGACGTGGACGCTCTTCCAGCCGGATATCTGAGTTGCTGTAATAAGTGGCAACCAGCACTATTTCAGTGCGGCCTGATATTCCTTGTAAGCATCCGCCGGGTTCACTCCGTCAACCACTACGGATCGGACAGCCTGTATCATGTCAACGGGTGATTCGGCCTGGAAAATATTGCGGCCCATGTCGACACCCGCTGCACCGTCAGATATGGCGTTATGCGCCAGTTGAAGGGCATCAGCTTCGGGAATCTTCTTACCGCCGGCAATCACCACGGGAACGTGACAAATATTTACCAGCTTGTCAAAGTCGTCACAGTAATATGTTTTCACAATGTCAGCGCCCAGTTCCACGGCCATGCGAGATGCCAGGGATAGGTATCGCAAGTCACGATCCATCTCTTTTCCCACGGCTGTAACGGCCAGAACGGGGATATCGTACCGATGTGCTTCGTTCACCAGTTTGGAGAATTCAACGATACTCTGATGTTCATATTCAGCGCCAACATAGATGGAGAAAGCCGCAGCTGACGCGTTCAATCGGATAGCGTCTTCGATAGAGACACACAATTCCTCGTTGGACAGATCGTCGTTCAGAATACTGTTCCCGCTGGAGACACGAAGAACAATAGGCATGTTCGTTCTTTTGGGGATGCAGTACTGCAGGATTCCTCTGGTGAGCATGAGACTGTCGGCGTAGGGTAACAGCGGCAAAACGGTTTCCTGCGGATTTTCAAGTCCCGTTGTAGGACCCATGAAATAGCCGTGATCAATGGCAAACATGACTGAACCTTTCCCATCTGGAAGGCCGGGCAAGATTCGATCTAACCGATTTCTAATTCCCCAACTCATATTGTTTCCTCTTCTTTCAAATCAACTGTTCAAATATAACTATTTTGTCAGTTTTGGTACCCCATTGAAAAACACCAAAGTTTACTCCTCCAGATTTTCTTTATGTTATAATAAAAAGTTGCTGTTTTTCGACTACTGTTGTTTGTGAAAAGTAGTCGAAGGGCTAACTTTGCGCCGCTTTATGAAGCCCCAATAGCGCCAGTAGCTCAACTAGGTAGAGCAGCGGACTCTTAATCCGTTGGTTGGGGGTTCGATTCCTCCCTGGCGCACTGTATCCAGCCACTCTTGGAAAGCTCCTTAACGAGGGGTTTTTCGTCTAGAGTTAACTTACTGTACAGTAGTATGTAGTTAGCACTCTTGGGAACTTCGGAACACTGTTATTCACAGATGATAGACACTGCCAGTATCACTACGCAATTTCAACATTATGATTTTCAACGGAATCCGTCAGCCGAAATCACTTTTCGAGAGGTGGGTAAGGTTGAGATGAATAGATTACAATCATTAGTTTAGGATTTTAATAGAGAAAAAAAATAAAAAAGAAAGTTCCCTCCAAATTAAATGAAACAATTGAAGATTTTTTTTATCCCACCAAATTTAAAGACTTGGAAAAAAATCGCGGTTATCCTTTTTGCTTTAACAATAATTGATATCGCTTTTGGAATTCTATATTATCATAAAGTACAAATTTTTATATCCAATCAAACCATTAATTCAAAAGCGGATGCTGGAGTGGTATTTTTTGGTAGCTATAATTTATTAACAAATGAATTTGATAATGATACCAAGCAAAGACTAACTAATGCCATTCATCTCTATAAATCTGAAAAAATTGATCATATTATTTGTGTGGGCGGTGCAAGAAAAAAAAAGAAGTTTCTTGGTTCCAGAGAGATGCGAAATTATTTGATAAGAAACAATATTAATAGCGAGATAATTTATTATGATTCTCTTTCTTACGATACAATATCAAACTGGCATGAAGCTTTAAAAATCATTAATAGGAATCATTTTGAAAAAATTATAATTATCAGTTCTCCTTTACATGTTTATCGAATTGCTAAAATTGTAAATAGAAATAACACCTTTTTTTCAACCCACGCATTTAATAATAAATCTATATCTGATTATTTTTCCACATACAAAAATATTCACCACGAATGGGCAGCTCTAATATTGACAGCGCTTCTCCCGGAAAAATCTTATCTAAAACTGTTATATTGGTACCGTAATTGAAAGTTTATTCATCATTGTGTTGCAAACCGTCAAAAGTCTAGCAGGTCCTCCCTCACTTTTCAAGCTGATGCCCGATCTCAATTTAGTAAATAGCGGGAAGAGCCGTCGGAATGAAAGAACGAAACACACTAATTCATAAATACTTAAACTTCCAAAAAAAACAAACTCAAACTGATAATTTTCATTTAATTTATATTATTATTAATTCATAGATTTAAACTCGAATATGTTTAATTATTCACCATTCCATAAACCTGATCAAAAAAAAGAGAAGAGGACAATTATGGCACTACCTATCAAACAACACCGAAAAAAACTTGGTCTGACCCAGAAAGCGCTAGCCGCCAAACTTGGCGTTAGTGTTCCCTCTATAGTAAACTGGGAAAGCGGTAAAATGACTCCGAGAGGAAAAAATCTTGCAAAAATAGAAAAATTTCTCGGCACTAAAAGCACCGCACCAAAGAAAACTAAAAAGAAGGCTGCTGCAAAGCCCAAGAAAAAAGCCGGAAGACCCAAAGGGAAAGCCGGTAGGCCGAAAAAAGCAGCTCCTAAGAAAAAGGTTGGGAGACCCAAAGGTAAAGTGGGCAGACCTAAAGGTAAAGCCGGAAGACCCAAGGGTAAAGTCGGCCGGCCAAAAGGCAAGGTCGGAAGACCTAAGAAAGCAGCCGCCAAGGCCAAAGCACCAACAAAAAGACGTGGTCGTCCCAAGCGTACTGCAC
>CAJWIT010000089.1 GCA_913041945.1 uncultured Fidelibacterota bacterium | reverse complement strand
TTCACGGTGTCAACGAAGGTCTCGTCGTGGCTGAAGTGGAATTGGAGAGCGAAGACCAGCAATTCAACAAGCCGGATTTTGTTGGTGAGGAAGTGACAGGTCAGGTTAAGTATTACAACATGATGCTCCTGAAAAATCCATATACGACTTGGTAAAAATGGATTATTGGATTGAGTTTTATAAAACATTTATCCGAAATATCATGATGAAATCGTTATTCCAAGCTTTTGTTTTTACTTTTCTAGCTTTTGGTGTTGCTTTAGCTGATTTCCCAGACAAGCCCATTAAGATTGTAGTATATACCGGTCCCGGAGGTCTTATCGATATAACAGCGCGGAAATTCACTGCCGTAGCATATAAATATGTAGATGCCACTTTTGTTGTTGAGAACAAACCGGGCGCAGGCGGGATTGTGGCTTTAAAAAAAGTACTCCAAGCACCTGAAGATGGCTACAACTTGTATGCATGTACAAAATCAAATATAGCCAAATTTGTTTTAGCTGGAGCTGGAAATTATGTAGACGATTTGCATTGGACCGCCATGCTGATGGCTGATCCGGAATGTGTTATTACAAACAAGAAAAACTCCATTTATGAATGGCAAGCGATCGTTAATCATGCTAAAAACAATCCCGGCGAACAGAATTGGGTTGGTCCGGCTACCGGCGGACTAGATCATATTACGGCAATGAAGATATGGGATAAGTACAACATAGATGCAAAATGGATTCCATCAAAAAGTGGTGGAAAAGCGATTGCCGAATTGCTCGGCAAAAGAGGAATTGCCTATGTAGGAAATCCTCGTGATGCTCTTGGAAATCCCGATCTGTATATTGCTGCAGTTTCCAGTAGTCAACGTTTAAATGTATTTCCTGATACACCTACCTTTACAGAACTCGGGATGCCAGATTTGGAAAATGAATTCATGTGGCGCGGATTCGCCTTGAAAGCAGGAACTTCGCCTGAAATCATTGACTGGTATACCACTCTTTTCAAAAAAGTGACTGCTGATCCCGACTGGCGTGAATTTTGGAGTCGTGGGGGGATCGATGTGGAATTTATCGGTGGGGATGAATTCGCTGAAATGGTTCATGAGGATGTTGCCACATTTGAATACTATCTAAAAAAATCCGCCATCATATCTGATCCTGATATCAACGGACTGGCCAGATTTGCCCAAGGATATCCACTAATGGGTTTAATTATTGGATTAATCGTTATATTGATCCTGTTTGGTATAAGGATTTACCGGTCAAATTTAACTCATATTCTTGGAAGAGTAATGGTTATCGGTTTTTTCTTAATCGTTTCCACTGTGTTTTATCTACAATCTTTAATCTTTCCGATAAATAGCGTTATCGGGGCGGCGGCTGTTCCGCGCTTATGGATAACTGTCCTGATTCCCCTGAATTTATTACTCTTGGTGCGCACAATAAAAAGGCGGGAGGAAATAGGAGCCAGCGGTTCAAAAGTTAACCTTGTGCTGACATTCATCGGATTTCTGGTCGTGTACCTCATTGCAATGTTATATATCGGCTATTTTATCAGCACATTTATATTTGTTGTGGGTAGTACAATATATCTTGGTTATGATAAATTAAAAATTTCGATTATTGTTGCAACGGTATGGGTTTTGTTTTCCTATATCGTTTTTTATAAAATTTTATTTGTACCCCTGCCAATGGGAGCATTTTTTAAAGGGTTGTTTTAAAGGAAATTCTGGATGGAATTACTAACAAATCTACAAGGCGGGTTAACCTATGTATTAGGTGTCGTTCCAATTTTAACCATTATTTTAGGTGTGAGTATGGGCATTATAGCCGGAGCCACACCGGGATTATCGCCATCTATGGGTGTAGCGCTTTTGGTACCATTTACTTACACCATGTCTCCAACATTAGCGCTGATTCTTTTGGTTTCGATTTATATTGCCGCCAATTACGGAGGCTCAATTACTGCGGTAACCATTAACGCACCAGGGACCCCATCGTCCGTAGTAACGTCCTTTGATGGATATCCTTTAACAAAAAAAGGCAAGCCGGGTATGGCACTGGGTGTTTCGTTAGTCGCGTCAACAGTGGGTGGTATTATCGGTACACTGATTTTGATCTTATTCTCGGGACCCCTTGCCAAGGTTGCACTCGGTTTCCATCCTGCAGAATATTTCGCTTTGGCTATCTTTGGATTATCAACTGTTGCATCCCTTGGTGGAAAAAATTGGATCAAGGCGTTTATTGCAGCCATGTTTGGTTTACTATTGAACACAATCGGTATTGATCCAATTTCTGGTGTAAGCCGATTTACATTTGGTTTATCATTTCTATATGATGGATTCGCGCTGATACCGGCACTCATCGGCTTATTTGCTTTAAGCGAAATATTTAAACAACTGGAGCATGGGAATCTATCCAGCCGGGGAGCTACCGACAGCACCCAAGAATGGCCTACAATTGGAACATATTGGCGACTCAAGATCACAATCTTACGATCCTCGCTGATGGGTACAATTATCGGGATTTTTCCCGGAGCAGGTGCTACGATTGCCGCATTTATTTCTTATGATGTAAGTAAACGTTTTAGTAAAAAGCCTGATGAATTCGGGAAAGGCAGCCTTGAGGGAGTTGCGGCCGCTGAGGGTGCCAACAGCAGTTCGGTAGGTGGTGCTCTAATTCCATTGCTCACACTGGGTATTCCCGGAAGCGCCTCAACAGCTGTTCTGATTGGCGCCTTGATGATTCATAATCTTACACCGGGCCCGCTACTTTTTAAATCCAACCCTGAAATTATCTATGGATTGTTGGCCAGCCTCCTTCTGGCGAATGTCGTTTTGTTAGTTCTCGGCTTTTTTGGCAGTCGTCTCTGGATAAAAGTAACAATAATTCCTAAAACGATTTTATTTCCGGTGATTTTTGCCGTATCAATTATTGGCAGTTTTGCTGTCAGAAGCTCTTTCTTCGATGTGGCGGCCTGCCTGGCTTTTGGGGTTTTTGGTTGGATATTAAGACGCTACAATTATCCGGTCGCTCCTATCGTTCTTGGAATGGTTTTGGGCAATATAGCTGAAACAAACTTTATTCGAGCGGTTATGATGGGTGGTTGGTCTGTTTTCTTTACTCGACCAACCAGTTTGATTATGCTTATCGTTGCGGTAAGTAGCTTCGCAATTCCATTAATACAAGCTCATAAAACGAAAAAGTAAATGCTTAAAAGCGCGCATAAAAAATAGTGCTAAGAATAAAAATGATTAACATTAGATTTATTAGATGAGTTCAATGAGTACTGCAAGAGTCGTGTTACTTTTAACATTTTTGCTCATGTCACCCTTAATGGCAGGAGGAAATGAAGTGACTTCGTCTACTATTAACTGGGGATTACTTATCATGAATCTCTTGGGAGGTTTGGCACTCTTCCTCTACGGCATGTCAAAAATGAGCGACGGCATGAAAAAAGCCGCTGGCGACCGTATGCGGAACATACTTTCAGCTTTAACAAGAAACAGAGTCATCGGACTTATTGTAGGCGCATTTGTAACAATGATTATTCAAAGTAGCAGCGCTACTACGGTTATGCTGGTCAGTTTTGTTCAGGCAGAATTGATGTCTTATGCTCAAGCCCTTAGCGTAATCATGGGTGCAAATATCGGTACAACCATCACAGCTCAATTAGTAGCTTTTAAATTGACGGATTATGCTCTTGGGATGATCGCCGTAGGATTCATTATGACGATGTTTTCCAAAAGGGAGACCTTTAAGCATTTTGGAGAGGCGTTGCTAGGTTTCGGCATTCTGTTTTTTGGTATGTATCTTATGTCGGATGCCATGAAACCGCTACGCGCCTATCAACCGTTTCAGGATTTTATGATAGGGCTTGAAAATCCACTGTATGGTCTTATCATCGGCGCTCTTTTTACCGGACTCATCCAAAGCAGTTCTGCTTTCACCGGTATCGTTATCACCCTGGCCATGAATGGCTTAATCACACTGGAAGCGGGAATACCTTTGATTTTTGGAGCCAATGTCGGCACCTGTATTACTGCCGGGCTGGCGAGCATAGGAACTATACGCGATGCTAAACGAGTGGCAATTGCTCACGTGCTTTTTAATATCGGAGGTGTTTTAATTTTCATCTGGTTTATCCCATATTTGACTGATTTTGTCCGCACACTTTCTTCGGATACTCCCCGACAGATTGCCAATGCTCATACTATTTTCAATATTACTGTCGGGATCGTTTTCCTTCCGTTTACCACTATTCTGGCAAAGTTGGTTTATAAAATGCTTCCTGATAAAGAAATTGAAACAGGGGTTATTCCTGCTACTTGGCATCTGGATGACAGTCAAATTTCACACCCAGCTTTTGCCATCGAACTTGCTCAGACCGAAATTTCCCGAA
>CAJWIT010000088.1 GCA_913041945.1 uncultured Fidelibacterota bacterium | reverse complement strand
GATGTAATAATAATATTGACTCCCACAAGCGGAGTTTGAGAACCACCTTCCTTTACCAAACCAGCTATTTTACCAGTTGTCCCGGCAACAAGAAATGAGCTTAATAAAACACTGGCTGAAAAGAATTCAAGTATTTTTAACTGTTTTGCAATCGATGACTTTTTTATTCGCATTTTTTATTAAGCATCCATAGTAACAAATAAAAAACTGTTATTGGCCTTCATCAAATTAACTTTGGCACGCTAAACATTATCAATCATTGTGATAAACTTCTTCCATTTGTGACCATTGTTCATCAGGCTGCCGGTTTTTCAAAGGTATCTGGCAGGGATCGGTAAGTTCCCACCATCTTTGGTTCTCTGGCTCATTTTTCAGTTGTTCCATATCATGGTCAAAATCAGACCCAACATACTCAAAATAACTGAATAGAAAATATTTACCATCATCAAACTGGTGCAGAAAGATAGAGTAATTCTTGATATTATGCTTGGTAAGCAAATGCCGAACACCGGGATGCGAATCTGAATGGAGGGCTTTATATTCCTCCAGCTTATCAGCTTTCAGTTCAATTACATTTCCAAAACGCTTGATATTGTATGTCTTGCTCATTTTAATCCTTTTTTTCTATTTTTTAATAATTTGTTATCATTGGTTGCTAACAGTGAACTGCCAAACGTGTCCGCTTTCTATTCTATCAGCATTGTAGGCATCGACACGCCAAAAATAGGTTTTCCCAGATTCTAACTTCGGTGGTGTAAATATGTTGTTATCCTGCTTATCAAAATATAATTTTGATTCAGGATCGGCATTTCGCACGGCTTCCCTGTCGCTACCAAAATAGACCGCATGGATATTTGACTTATAACCATTTAACCACATAAGATCTGCGTCAAGCTTCACGTCTGTTGCGCGATCCGGAGGTATGGGCGTGGAAGCATTGGGATACTGAAAACCAGGAATCCAATAATTTTCATCTCCAAATTCATAGGGTCCAATATCTGGTGCTTTTCCAAGATAAGACGATTGATTTAATTCTGAAAATTCAGTATTAGTGAGGATGGTTCCAGCATCAATAATCGCAGAATTAGCCCGGGGGCGAAAATCCAAGTTTTTTGGATCGCGCAGATGTAATTCAGCTGCATCAACAAGATTTGTCACCTGTTTGCAAATTGGTTGAACGTCCCTGCGACCATTTGCACTAATGCGATTCGACAAATTATTAGTCATAATGGTATTCTTGTTGGTGCTTTTCCATTTTGGCGCGATCATGGGGATAAGTCCTGATGAGCTGTTGAAACATAAGTTGTTTGCTGCCAAGTGCTTGTCACCTTTCAACTTAATACCACTACTGTTCCATGTTACATTACCGAAAACCTGCCCTCCGACATTAACCGTCTTCGGGTTAATTCCCGCATCAAACCGGATGCCAAGCTTAAGTGTGGAATGAGCCCAGTTACGGCGAACAATGGGAGGATTTTTAACGGTGAAGCCACCCATCTGAAATCCAGACCCATCATGCTGCAAGCTACCATTGTTAAAGATATGATTATACTCAATAAGACCTCCATTGCGGAATCCCCCAGAAGCACCGGCATTGTACACCGTACAGCGCCTGATGGTAGTTTGACGACTGACCTGAACTGAATGGGCGGCACCCATGCAGCTATAATCAATATCATGAAAAAGACAGTTTTCAATAATGTCGTTACCACCTTTAATCTCCAACGCAATGCCATCTGCGTATTCAAACCGACAATTAATGATACGGTTATTGGATTCAGCTTTATTCCCTTTGTTTTTTATTAAAGGCGATTCAGGTACATCCAAATTCCCAAGTACTCTTTTTGAGTAGGCCGGATAAAGTTGTTGTGAGTTTTCTATTGTTATATTTTCAGATGACGCTATTCTAAATGTGGCTCCAAAAAAGTCAATTCCACGAAAATGCAGATAACGGGATTTATCAATTATTAATGTATAAGACATCACTTTTCCACGAACATTTTTCCCACCGGGATTTTTTCTGTCAGGAGGAATGAAATAGACTGTTTTGGTAACTGGATCGAACCACCACTCCCGTGGTACATCCAGACACATGGGACCTTCAAAATAGTAATAAGATTGTCCGTTTTTCTGATTTTTCTTCTCCCAAAAATCAGGACGGAAATCATTTAAGTTACACCATTTTCTGGCAGACTTCTGAAGTGAACCGCTATTAGCAAATGTAGTGTCATAATTAAAATATTCCTTCCCAGACTCATGGTCGGTCACTTCACTGGCAAATGACATCCAGGAAGCAATATTCATTATAGCAATGGCACCGGTGAAGTCTACCCCGGTTTCCCCCAGAGACTCTGTGTTGAAGTCATCTTTTATATTCTGATGATAATATCCATCTTGTTCTTTCTGACGTGCACGTTTTGAATCAAAAGGACGCTCATCGTATAAGGTGCCAGGCACACTTTTCTTGGAAGCATGGCGATAAGTTTCTTTTATCCTCCAGAAATATTCGTCAGTCATATGGGCGTTTGGCCATCGGGCGGCAGTCATCATACTATCTTCGTAAAATAGCTGCCATATATCAAAATCCAATTGGGTAGAAAAAACTCCCTTTTTGCTAGCCTTCCACTTGCTGGTGATAGATCTGGTCCCATCTAAAATAACTTTCTCATCCTTATAGGCGGTAAATATGATCGGTTTCCGCTTCTTTCCCTTAAGATTATCTATTTTAATTGATTCCTCATATCGACCACCACGGATATAACAAATATCACCGGACTTAACCGATTTCACCGCCTTTTGAATTGTGCGGAACGGTTTTTTCAATGTACCGGAATTCTTATCATTACCATCTGGAGAAACAAAGTACTCTGCGCCGTATCCAGATGTAATAAAATTAACAAGAATTAGTATTAAAATTATTTTGTCCATAACTGTTACTTCTTTCCCTTAGGAATAATCTTGAAAGCCAAAGCATTGCTTCCATTATAATCTAACGGGACTGTAAGCATCAAACCATCGTTGGTTTGTTCCCATTGTATTTGTTCTTTAAAACCCAACAGGCTCACTGATTCTACTTTCCCAAATCCAATTTGACTGTGGTTTGACAGTGAGGTTATCACGGTTTCTTCGTTCCCTGGATGATCCAGCAGAATGGCATAGAGGGTATCTCCCCTAGTGGTAAAACGGATATCTTTGGCAGTGTAGCTCACCTTATTCTTCTTCTCACTGAAAGCGCCGCCACGCTGTCTGGTGGGACCTTCTCCATATTTCACCCAGGGCCTGGTACCATAGATAGCCTCACCATTAACTTTCAGCCAATCCCCTAATCCTAACAATCGCTTTTTTACTTCATCTGGGAACGTGCCATCAGCCCGCGGTCCAACATTCAGTAACAGACAGCCATTTTTACTGACAATATCTACCAGGATATCAACCAGTTCATTGACAGGTTTATACCGTGGATTTTCCACATAACTCCAAGATTTTTCATCAATTGATGTGTCAGTCAGCCAGATAAATTCACTGAGCGCATCATTCCTGCCGCGTTCGAAATCCAATATACCTGCACCTTTGGGTAAATCCTTATCCTTATAGGTAACCCCAACTTCCTTGCCTAACTGCAATCCTTTATTATAATAATAGCTGAGGAAACTGCGTTTATGCCCATCAAATTCTTGTAGTGATGAACGCCAGAATTTTTCTCTTTGCAAACCACTATCAAACCATAGTAAATCGGGTTCATATTTATCAATTACTTCGATCACCTTTTCTTCCCAAGCCTGCATGTATTCCCGAGAAGGTGGATCTTCTACAGTATGTACAGGGGGATAAATCTTATATACTCCAGCATATTTGGGATCTTCCGTATCATAGCGTTTATCTTCAGTGAAGGAAACTTCATACCACCACCATTTTCTGGCATGATGAAAAGATGTTACAAATTTCATTCCGCGTCCTTTTATAGCCTTGCCCAACTCACCGACAATATCTCTACGTGGACCCATATCCATCGCATCCCATTTAGTCAGGTCACTATCCCACATGGCAAACCCATCATGATGCTCTGCAACAGGTCCGGCAAACTTGGCCCCCGAATTAACAAACAAATCTGCCCACTCATCAGCATCAAAATTATCAGCAGTAAAAAGAGGAATCAGGTCTTTGTAGCCGAAATCAGCAGGATCACCATATCGTTCCTTGTGAAAAACATAAAAGTTTCCATTTTTCTTTTTTTTATTCAGATACATTCTGCGGGCGTACCACTCATCTCCCCATTCAGGAACAGAATAGGGACCCCAATGTGTATAAATACCAAATTTCGCATCCCGAAACCATTCCGGATTCGGGTGCTGCTGTAATGATTCCCATTCATCTGTGTATTGGACAACGCTATGGGAAGACTCCTCCTTATCAAGACTAATCTTGTATCCTTTTATCATACAACTACTAATCAATATCAGCATTAAT
>CAJWIT010000087.1 GCA_913041945.1 uncultured Fidelibacterota bacterium | reverse complement strand
ATCATCATACCACATGGAACAGTACAAATATGCATGGTGATCCTGTTTCAAGCGGAGTATACATATTCACAGTTGAAGCCGGGAACTTTCGAACAGTGAAGAAGATGATACTGATCAAGTAAAAATTATCGACCTTGGGAGGCAATGCTCAAATTTTATAACTCTACTCAGTTTATCGTTTATTGTATTGCCTCCCACTTTTTTCGGCAGAAAAGAAACATAAAATATAAGGGAATAAAGTATTGATTTATCCGTCTAATTATGTGGCTGGATAATACTTTGGTTTTTATTTTATTCTTTTAAATCCAAAATCATATGTGATATATTCAACATAATATGAATTTTGGGGTAACTGGCCAAAACCTATGAGTAAAATCAATTTAACTAAGAAATCATTATTTTTAATTTTATTGTATCCTGTTCTGGTGTCCGGTGTGAACGTCACTTTCCAGGTGGATATGACAAATGAATCTGTGAACCCGGATTGCCCTCCCACTATCAGCGGTAGTTTTTTTAGTAACTGGGCCTGGTTTCAACCCCTTACCCAGGTTGATGGAGCTGTCTGGGCAACCACTCTTAATCTGAATTCAGGTGAATATCACGAATACAAATTCGGCAACTGCGAATGGAATCTGGAATCATTGCCGGAAGGAAGTCCCTGTACGAATACAAATTATGGGTACACCAACAGGTTTATCACTGTCCCCGATGAAAATACTACACTGGAGCCTGTTATGTACGGTACCTGTGAAAATTCAGAGGGTGGTGGATATGAAGAAGGATGGGTTTTGGTATGGTCGGATGAATTCAATGGACCGGAAATTGATGAAAGTAAGTGGGGTTATGATATAGGTACCGGTGACTGGGGCTGGGGTAATGGAGAAGCTCAATATTACACCAGCAATTCTAATAATTCTTTTATAGAGGATGGAAACTTAGTCATACAGGCACTTCTCCAGAATTATGGCGGGGCAAATTATACTTCCGCCCGTATGGTTACAAGGGACCAGGGTGATTGGACATATGGACGGATAGAAGTAAGAGCAAAACTACCGGGTGGTGTGGGAACATGGCCTGCGATATGGATGCTTCCAACCGATTGGGTATATGGAGGATGGCCTTACAGTGGTGAGATCGATATTATGGAACATGTTGGTTTTGATCCCAACGTGATCCACGGAACCGCTCATACAGAGGTCTATAACTGGTGGAACGGGTCACCGCCTCCGGAGGGAACAATGTATGTAAATGATGCTCTTACAAGTTTTCACAACTATGCTCTGGAGTGGGATGAAGATTATCTCAAGTGGTACGTGGATGATGTGCATTATTTTACTTATGCCAATGACCAGGCAGGGAACTATGCAACCTGGCCCTTTGACCAGCGTTTTCATCTGCTGTTAAACATTGCGATAGGGGGCACCTGGGGTGGTCAGCAGGGCATCGATAACAGCATTTTCCCGGTGCGTTTAGAGGTAGATCATGTAAGAGTATATCAACAGAGGGTTAACGTTACCTTTCAGGTTGATATGTCAAACGAAACAATCAATGATGGAGTATTCCTTAACGGCAGTTTTGTGGACTGGGATTCGGAGTCATTTATAGAAATGACTGATGAAGATGAAGACAATATTTATTCGGCAACTGTCAGTGTCCCTCAAGGGTATCATCTCTATCAGTACTTCAATGGTGAGGGATGGGAAAACAGGGAGATTGTTCCTCCAGAATGTGACGTGAATGATCACCCTGATTATGCGGACAGGGGCCTAGATGTTGGGGAAAATGATATTATATTGAATCCAGTCTGCTTTGGATCATGCGGTCCATGTGCCAATTCTGATTATTTAATGGCGTACGGTGCTTCCATTTTGGACCCAGACCAGGGAAACTTTATTTTGAAAGGCATGGGTCTTGGCGGATGGCTGGTACCGGAAGGTTACATGCTGAAAATACCTGGGTTTGGATCTCCTTCTGAGATCAGGAATATGATCGTAGATCTTGTGGGGATTGAGAATGCTGATAATTTTTATGAAGCCTACACAAATAAATTTGTTACAGAGGAAGATATCTCACAGCTGGCAGAATGGGGATTCAACTCTGTGCGCCTACCCTTCCATTATAAACTGCTTTCAGAAAGTCAGGGCACCTATAATGAAGATGGGTTTCAGATCATAGACCAGCTTTTGGATTGGTGCAGCAACAATGAAATGTATCTTATCCTGGATATGCATTGTGCTCCTGGAGGGCAAAACCCGAATAACATCAGTGACAGTAATGGGGAGGCTCTGCTCTGGGTAAATGACACTTATAAAGAGTGGACCGCAGATATCTGGGGAACCATAGCCCAACGATATTCAACAGAAAGATGGATCGGTGGATATGACCTCCTGAATGAACCCGCCTACAGCGATAACAGCGTCATCAGGCAAGTGTACGAAGACATTACAGATGCGGTTAGAATACATGATGTGAACCATATTATTTTTATCGAAGGGAACTGGTATGGAAGTGATTTTTACCAGTTGGTTCCTCCTTTTGATAACAATATGGTGTATAGCTTTCACTGGTACTGGAGTGAATCCGACCAGGATCAGATTGCGTCCCATCTCAATATGAGGAACCAGTATAATGTCCCTCTCTGGATGGGCGAATCTGGAGAAAACTCAAACCATTGGTACAACAGTGCTGTTCAGTCTTTAGAGAATAATAATATTGGGTGGTGCTGGTGGACATACAAAAAGATGAGATCCACCACATCACCGCTTGAGACAGTTATTCCTCAGGATTACCAGTTGATCCTTGATTATTGGGAGGGTAATGGTCCGGAACCTGATATGTCAACCTCCGTGAACGGTCTCATGGAAATGGCTGACAGTTTTTTATTGAATAACTGTATGTTTCATCCAGGTGTAATTCACTCATTGATGGATGATGAATTCGGGTACGTGAATAAACCTTTCTCTGATCATGTCTTGCCGGGAACAATCATGGCAGTGGATTATGACATTGGTGGTAATGAAACTGCATATGCTGATGAGGAATATGAAACCACATCCCAGGAGAACTGGGTTTCATGGAATCAAGGCTGGTTTTACCGGAATGACGGTGTGGATATTGAGGAGTGCAACGATCCTGAAGTTGATTATAACGTAGGATGGATCACAAATGATGAATGGCTGAAGTACACCATATCTGCATTGTATTCCGATGACTATGAAGTCAGTATGCATGTTGCCGGGCAAGGCCAGGGGACACTCCAGATAAGATTAGATTCAGAATCTATTTTAACGGTGAATGTACCTTCAACAGGAGGTTGGCAAAACTGGGGAACACTTAATATTAATATGTACATACCTGAAGGAGAACACGAACTCAGTCTCCATTGTTTGGACGAAGGATTCAATCTGAGTAAACTGGTATTTACAAATATGACCCCCGGGATAACATTGGAACACACAGCAGGATGGAACATGGTAGGGTTACCATTAATTGCTGAAAGTACGAATGTCCAGGATCTGTTTCCTGAATCCGTTAATGGTTCCCTCTATAGTTTTAATGGAACATATTTTAGTGAAGATGTCCTGGTCCCCGGTACAGGATACTGGTTGAATTTTTATGCTGATGGAAGTTCGGTCATTCAAGGAGAACCTTTCACCGAATTGACCATAGAGCTTTCACAGGGGTGGAATCTATTTTCAGGTATTTCAGATGAGATTCCCATTGGCGGGATAAATGATTCAGAAAATATCATAGTGGAAGGAACGATCTACGGATTCCAGGGAGCATACATCAATGCTGAGACGATAGAACCAGGGAAGGCATACTGGATTAACGCAAGTGCAGATGGCGACATCACTATTTCAAGCGGTGGAACTGCAAAAACAAGATCAGCATTTACAGACCGTACAGTAAAAGCAAATAAACTCAGTTTTAATGGCAATGACCTCTACTTTGGTGTATCCATACCAGGGGAAGAGAAACTCAGCTATCAGCTGCCACCGAAACCGCCGGTAGGTGCATTTGATGTGCGGTTTGCTGACAATATGAAAGTTGCTGAGAAATCAGGTGTTATTGAAATAATGAACAACTCTGATCAGCTTGTGATTGCCTATGACATTAAGGATGATGCTGGCTGGATCCTGGCGAGTGATGAAGAGTACAGGTTATCAGGGTATGGGGAAATTGTTGTGAGTGGAGATATCACCGGTTTTACCCTGAACAAAGTTCCTGAGATACCATTAACATATTCTGTTTCACAGAATTATCCAAATCCATTCAACCCGACAACAACTATACGCTACGAGCTTCCTGAATATTCACATGTGTCAATAATAATATATGATCTTATGGGTCGAAGAATGACAACCCTGGTTAATGAGCCTGAAGAACCTGGATATAAAACTATTGTCTGGGATGGAACGGATAGTTTTGGTAAGCAAGTAAGTGCTGGGGTGTATTTGTACCAGATTAGGGCAGGCAACTATACCAGGGTGCGTAAGATGGCACTTCTCAAATAAAACTTGCCGACTGTAATCCTATTGACCGGTGGAATCTATTTATAGGCTTAAACGGTTGGTGGGTTGCTGTAGAGTTGGGCATTTTTTCATTTTCACCCCTACAATATTCTGCTTTATTTTAAGCTAAATTATGTAATTTCATCGTCGGTTTTTTAAGAATAAGCCGTAATTTATTACCTGTTACAGGGCCCTTAGCTCAGTGGTTAGAGCAGCGGACTCATAATCCGTTGGTCCGGGGTTCGAATCCCTGAGGGCCCACATGATTGT
>CAJWIT010000086.1 GCA_913041945.1 uncultured Fidelibacterota bacterium | reverse complement strand
CATTTAAAACCAGATTATCTGATACGGGAGGGCCTTCATGGATCATATCAATCTGAATTTCCACACCTGGCCAGCGGTAAGGAAATTCCTCATTTAATTCATCAACAATATCTTCAACGGATTTCTCTCTTTCTGTTTTATGCACAAGATCTACATTAATTTGCGAGACTTCACTACCGGTGGATCCACCCTGACTCAAACGAATATTCTGAACACCTGTTTCGCCTACTGTGGTTACATAGGTTTCTACTTCTGGATAACCAGAAAGAACGCTTTCCACCTTTCGGGTAATAGAATCTGTAAAATCCAAATCACTGCCAGGTGGTGTTGTAATATCTACAATAATTCGTGGTTTTGGAACTCTGGGGAATGCCTGGATTTTGATCAGTTTCATATCTGAATAACTTGAAATACCAACAATCATTAAGCCTGCTATAAAAGATATTGATGCCAGGGATATGGTTTTACCCCGATTATGCATTGCCCAGGTAATCATTTTGCTGTAGATACGCATACCAAACCAGTTTCCGCTGAGATGCCCTGTATTTTTTGATGATGTCATCAACCGGGATGTAAGTACCGGAATTAGAATATGATCTGCAATAGCAGCACCCACAAGGGCAAAAATTACAACTTTGGGTATGACACTGAGAAATTGTCCCATAATTCCACTCATATACATCAATGGAGCAAATGCCGCCATGGAAGTCAATACAGCAGTGAGAATTGGTCCTCCCACTTTCCCAATTGCTTCTTTAGCAGCTTTCATTCGATCCATCCCATCTTCAATACGACGGTAGGTAGACTCAGCGACAATGATAGCACCATCTACAACAATTCCCATAACCATTATCATGGCAAACATAGCAATCCCGGTTTGGGATAAACCAAAAATATACATGAGAAGAAATGCTGTAAAAATAGAAAATGGAATAGCAAAAGCAACAATCAAGGAGTTCCGAAACCCTATACCAAAAAATAAGGTAATTATAACAAGTATTCCTCCCCACATGGCATTTTGATTCAACTGTGAATTTTGACGCTCAATATCAGTAGCCTGCCGTGCCGAATATTCAAAGTGCAACCCTATAGGATAATCGACAATTAATTCTGCCACTTTCTCTTCAATATTATAGGTAACATCCAGAATATTTTCACCATAGCGTTTACTAATAAGGAGAGTGATAGAATTATGCTGATTATACCGTGAATAGGTTTGAGGATCTTCATAATGATCAACAATCCTGGCAATATCACGGAGGCGTGTAACTCCACCAGAAGGAGAGGAAAAAACAATCACATTCTCCAGCTGATCCAGATGAGTAAATTTCCCCTTTGTACGGATAAGGAGATCCTGGCCGTCTAAGGTAATATTTCCCCCAGGCATATTCAGATTATTCTGCTGAATAATTCCAAGAATTTGTGTCACCGGAATACCAATGGCTTCTAGTTTATCCGGATCCACCAGGACCTTAATCTCTCTCTCAATACTACCAAATATATTTACATCATTAATGCCCGGTATTCTTTCCAGTTCATCTTCTAGCCGTTCGGCATACCGAGTGAGTTCGAAGGTATCGAAATCACCAAAAAGATTCAGGATCAGGATCGGAAGTTCAGAAAAATCCAGTTCTTTAACAACGGGTGCTTCTGCTTCATCCGGGAACTCTTTTTCTGCTTCAGATATCTTTTCCCTGAGATCGTCTATACTACTTTCTGTATCTGAATCTGGTAAAAACTGTACCCAGCAGAATGCCATACCCTGAAGTGCGAATGTTCGAACAATCTCCAAATCATCCAACTCTATCAGTTTTTCTTCAATGGGTTTTATGATTTTAGATTCTATCTCCGCAGGAGCTGCACCTCGATAACTGGTAACCACCATGGCATAAGGGACTTCAATTTCCGGGATGGCCTCAAGTGGTAGAGTAATAGATGCGGCGATACCCAGAATAAATATAAATAAACCTAGAAGGAGTACCAGTATGGGTTGATCAATAGCCTTTTCTGTCAGTTTCAATTTACAACCTTGAGAGGGCTATCAACTGATATTTTTCGATAACCCTGGGTAATGAGTGAATCTCCCGATTTCAAGTCACCTGTAATCATGATAATATCTCTTCGAGAATCTTCTATAGTGATACGTTTTTTTACAGCCTTTGCATTTTCACTAATAAACACAAAATTTCCATTACTGTCCTCCAGAATATATTTTCGCGGAATAACCAATGCCTCATTCAAGCGTTTTACAGTGATGGATACATTGGCAATCATGCCCAGCTTCAGCTGACGATCAGTATTTATTAGACTAATCTCAACCTTAAAACTACTGGATCCCTGGCTTGTCATGAGACCCACCAGCGATACCTTACCATCAAAGGAGGCACCCTCATATGCTTTTATATGTACAAGTACATCCTGACCCACCTGTATTTTAGATATATCTTTTTCAGATACAGAAACTTCAATAATCAGATGATCCATATCTGCCAGGATAACAGGAGGGAGTACTGTCTGACCGGGAGCTATATATTCACCCAGATTCAGGTTCATGTCTACAATAGTACCATCAAAGGGCGCTGTAAGAGAACATTTTTCATATCTCTCCCTTGCTTGAGTATAATTTGATGTTGTAGAAATAAATGACAAATTCAGCTGATTAAATTCATCGCTTGAGATGGCATTCTTATTCAGAAGGATACGGGCATCTTCCAAGTCAGATTCTGCTTTCTTAAAGGATGCCTCTGCCAACTTGAATGCACTTTTGTAGGTAGTCGAATTGATTTCAGCAATCACATCTCCCTTAGAGATTTCATCTCCTACATTTTTGTATATTTTTTCCAGCTGGCCTTGCGATTCAAAGATTATGGCTGCACGCTGTCTGGAATCGATTTTACCAATACCTGTAACAATTATTTCATATTCCTGAGTATTTATGACATCAACCATAACTGGGATTCGCAATTTTTCTTCCTGCATATCTGCCTCTTCACTTTTCTGATTACAGGAAGACATCAAAAAGAGGGCTCCCACTATAATTAGCAACTTAATTGTTATTCTCATCATTCAAGTCCTTTCGTCCTATTAATCGGTAAAGTGCAGCCATTGAGGTTTGATATTCCAACTTGTATTGCAGCAAACCCAGTTCAGCTTGCAGAAGTGCTAGTTCCGCATCCTCCATATCAAGCTGACTGATACGGCCTGATTCCAGAAGTGCCTCAGCTGTTTCCCGGCCCTTCAGGGCAAGTTCAAGTTCTTTTTCACCTAATATCAATTTTTTTTCCAGGGTTTTAATACTGAGCATGATACTTTTTAATTCTAACTGCATATTCTCCAGTAGATCATGCTGACGATATTGAGATTTAAGGTGATCTGCTTTTGCTTTTTGCAGTCTTGCACTAGAGCCGAATCCCTTAAAAATGGGTATATTTAAATTTAGGCTCACCGACTGACTGTTCCTGAAATCTTCATCTTGAAATTTGCTGTCATCATATGTCTTTAAAGATTGGTAAGATCCCGAAAGAAATAAGCTGGGCATGAATTCCGAACGAACCGCTGATATATTTTCCTTCATTAACCGAACTGTTTGACTGGCCTGAGTAATGGCAGGCTGACTTGCCCGCATCACATCAACTAGTGTATCATATTCAAATTCCATACTTTCTCCATTATGAAGAGTTCCAATAAGAAAAAGTTTTTCTGATACAGGAAAACCGATGGTTTTCTTAAAATAATCCATTGCAATCTCACTGTTTTTTTCTGCACTAACAAGATCAGATTCCAGTCGGGCAACATTTGTTTCTGAGCGTATTTTATCCAGTTCAGAGACTTTTCCCATTGAATAGATAAGTAATGTTTTTTCTAAATTGGATTTTGCTCTATCCAAAGAGGAATTCATCACATCCACCACCTTCATGGCCACCAGAGTATTGTAAAATGCTGTTTTTGTCTGTTCTTCTACAGACAGGGTGCTGACTTCATATGATGACTCGGTGATTTTATCATAAATCTTAGATGCTCGAATCGCAGAAAAAACCCGGCCTTCAAAAATGGTCTGGGTTGCCGACAATCCGTAAACCGCCTGATTATCCATCCCAAATTTGATTGACACTGGAGGCTCACCGCCAAATTTGACTACCTGTTCTGCAATCATAAAATTTCTTGTTCCGGATACTATACCGGACAATGTAGGCAAGGCTGCAGAACGCGCCTCTACTGACTGTGAATGAGCTATTTTTTTATCCTCAAAAGCCAGTTTCATAGTAGCGCTATGCTTCAGTGCATATTCTATTGCCAATTCAAGGCTCATTTCCTCTATGGAGAAAAGAAGTCCTATAGCCACAACTCCGAAAATGTGAAAGCGTATAAAAGTAGATTTTTTAGTTGCCGTATCAACCATTTTCAGGATTCATGTTTTTATTTATCTGGATCAATACCCGTTTAAATGCATCGATTTCACTATCGGATATCCCCTGTCTCACTTCTTCCCGGGTTTTTTCCATAATAGGTACCACATGATTAAACAGCTGTTTTCCTTCATGGGTTAATACGACTCTCTTTATACGTTGATCCAGTTGATCATTCACCCGTACAACTAGATTTTTCTTTTCTAGCATATCCACTATTCGGGTAATACTGGTTTTATCTTTCATGCAAAATTCAGATAAATCTTTATGAGAGGGATTTTTTAACTGCCATACAGGCCCCAGAACCATCCACTGATCCAGAGAAATATCCAATCCAGATTCTTGGGTCTTATGAACAAAACTTCGTGTCATTGAACGATAAGCCATGGATAAAAGCATGCCCATTTCCATATGTATTTTTAATGATTTATTTTCCTCCATAGAATATAAATTACACC
>CAJWIT010000085.1 GCA_913041945.1 uncultured Fidelibacterota bacterium | reverse complement strand
TCTGCTTTGTGCATGAAAGAAATTCAACACATCAAATGGTGCTATCCTAATGTATCATTAGCACTAATAATTAGCAACACTTATTTGTCAATAATATTATCAAATAATATATCTGTATATCTCAATATATTAGCACTTACAAAATTATAGAGTTTAAATATTGTATTTTAAGCTTATTTTTTATATTAGCGTAAAGGGGCTGTAAGTTTCTAAAACTCTGTATGGCTTCCCTTCATGGTCTTCCAAGACGTATTGAGATATTAAATTTATTCAATTCACGCCTAGCAGCGGGGTTCTGTCATAAATCCCATCCCCTTACTTTTACACTAACTTTATTCCAATAGACTGTGAGTGGTGCAATATTATTCGTAGTAAAACGATCGTTAAATAAATAAAATAAAAAATACTTGTTAATTACCACTTTACAGGTTAATATGTTAAGCGTTAATTAACTATTTACTATACAATTTCAATAACTAAAGGATGAATTATGAGCAAAAAAACATTTGGCCAGCTAATCCGATCCCTGCGGCAGGCAAAAGGGATCAGCCTAAGAAAACTGGCAGAAGAAGTGGATGTGAGTTTTGTAAATATTGCTCACATTGAGAACGATAAAGTGAAGACCTCCAAAAAGACCATACAGCAATTGGCCAAGGCCCTGGGCCAGGACGTGGATGAGCTATTGGCCAGGGCAGAAGAGATTAGTGATGATATTGAAGATATCATCCGTAAACAGGCCTCTACTCTGCCATCATTCCTGCGATCTGCAAAGAATCTAACAAAGGAACAATGGCTCGAACTTGCAAAACAAGTGGAAGAAATGGGGAAAAAGGATAAATAAATGTCTAATACCATAACATATCCCAATTTGACGGACAAAGAGATCGAAGCACGCACCATTGATCTCATTCGTTCATACAAAGAGAAAAAAGGGTCCTATGTGCATACACCCATTCCCGTTTTCGAGATGATCGAATTTTTGGGTTATAATGTAGATTTCAAAAAGGACGGCATGTATACGGACCCAAACAACCTGGGAGGACTCCGCGTTCAAGATAAAATGGTGGAGATCAATGAGAATATTGCGAACCAGGAAGGCAGAATGCACTTTACCGCTGCCCATGAGATCGGCCACATAATTATGCATGTACCCCTCATGAAAAAGTCTCACAACGATATATTCTGCAGAAAAGATGAAGGTTTTGAAGGAACTAAAAAAGAACCGATTGAGTGGCAGGCGGATACATTTGCAGCATTTTTATTGATGCCGACAAAACATGTAAAAAAAGCATTTTTGAAACAATATAAGGATTCGCAGAATGTGCGTAAAAAACGACTGTTGGACCTGTTGATCCCCCGGTCTCCTATCTCAAAGGCCTACCACATCGTTGACAAAATCCTAGAAACCGGTAATTTTGAGAATGTATCACGCATGGCCATGCTGAATCGCCTTATTGGTCTGCAGCTTATAAATGGTATTCACTATCAAAAGACAAATGTGGATGCATAATGGAAAAGAAGAAAGAAGAAAAATTTATCATCCTGACATGCCGAAAGCATAATTAAATAATATTTATCTCCGTCTTAATGATCGGGTAATGTTTGGGTGTTGCCAATGTGAACAAAACAACGATCAAAGGAGATGAAACAATGATCAATTCAGGAAATATCGGAATGCCTTTGCATTTCGGAAAAATGCCCAAATGGCTCACAGAGCGTATGGGTAAAATGGGTTCTGCTGTTATTGAATCTGTAGCGCAGAACTATGGAAAATCAGAGGTTCTGTCCCGTTTCTCAAATCCCAACTGGTTCCAGGCATTGGGAGCTGTCATGGGCATGCAGTGGAACTCATCGGGAGTTACAGCAACTGTGCTGGGTTCCCTCAAACGCAAGATCAACCCCATGGCCAGTGAACTGGGTATTTACATTCTTGGCGGCAAGGGACGATACAGCTGGCAGGCACCAAACCAGATCAAGCGCGTATCTGACAAACACGGCCTGAAAGGAGATGAACTGGTCCATTCTTGCCAATTGACTAGGCGTGTAGATAATAATGCTGTTCAGGACGGATATAATCTTTATCAACAGTATTTTATCCTTTCTGATGAAGGTGAATGGACTGCCATCACCCAGGGCATGAATACACGAAACCGGCGGGCAAGACGCTACCACTGGCACTCACCATCTGTCCGTTCCTTTGTAGAGGATCCACATAAAGGTATCGTTGGCATGCAAAATGGCAAGATATTGAATTTGGCAGATGGACAGGCAGACTTTGCCCGGAAGAATATAGTCAGCCTGACCAAAGAACGTCCGAAAGATGTGCTGGATGTTTATAAAGGTCTCTCATTTCCCAACCGGCACGAGGTAAAAGAGTCTGATGTTAATATGACCCGCCTAGCCTCTGTTTTAAACATGGCCTACAACAGCGAGATAAACAATTTTGAGGATCTGCTGATGCTGAAAGGAGTGGGGCCCAGAACACTGAAATCCCTGGCTCTGGTGAGCGAGGTCATCCACGGCGACCCGACTCGGTTTGATGATCCTGCGCGGTTCTCATTTGCAGTAGGCGGCAAAGATGGACGGCCACACCCTGTAGATACAGAATCGTATGATGAGACCATCGAGCTATTACAGGATGCAGTTGAAAAGGCCAAGATGGGCGATAAAGAAAAGTCTGCAGCTCTAAAGCGTCTCCATAAGGCAACTGTGAAAAATGAGAAGAGTATCTCTCCCTTGTCGTTTTTTGACGATCTTCTGGACTTTGAATGGAGCCATGCAGAAAAAAACGGCGGAAAGACATTTCTTGGGGATACTGTGAAAGGTGTCACCAAGGCGATCATGTCTATACAGAATACAACACTATACGGTTCAAAAAAGGAAAAGAACTAAAATGGCAACCCCTCATGACCCGAACAAACCAGACGGTTATGACCCCATAGTCCTGACAAGGACTGCGGAGCGGATCGTGGTGAAAGGTAATAAACGTAAATATGGCCGATTATCACGCCCGCTCCGCTTTTATGGGGGGATCACCTCTGCCCAGGAGGTTGGCTGCAACCTGCGCTGCAAGTTCTGTTTCAGCGATAAACCAGTGCGAAGGCCACAGCATACTGGCCGGTTCTATTCCCCGAAGGCAGTGTTTAATGCTCTGAATAAAGGAGCAAAAAAACACGGACACAAACTCATATCTGCATCAGCTTCAGAGGGGACGCTGGGTAAACAGCATTTATTCGAATTATTGGAATTAGTTGACCGATCCGAATATGTTTATGTGCTTGAGACCAATGGTATCACCCTTGGGCATGATTCTGATTTTGCGAGACAATTGTCCCGGTTCAAGAATCTACATGTGCGAGTTTCCATAAAGGGTGCAGCCAGTGAGGAATATAATAAACTGACGGGAGCTGTTTCTGATAGCTACGATCTTCCCTATAAAGCATTGGAAAATCTAATGGATGAAAATGTGTCATGTAATGTGTGTCTCATGGTCTCGTTCAGCACAGAAGAGAATATCAAGCAAGCTGAAAAACGTCTTTATGATATTCGTCCTGGATTATTGAAATCATTAGAGAAGGAGCACATTACTCTTTTCCCCAAGGTGGCTACCAGACTTAAAAATGAAAACATTACCCCAAATACCATTCGTCATGGTGGGAAAATCATTCAACTCAATAAGGAGAACACTTATGTTTGAGAACCAATTATTTAACGGAATTTTAGGAAAAGGATTTGACTTGCTAGGTGGCTCTGACACGCCAAAAGGCGGCCAAGAAAAGCGTTATGAGAAAATTAAAACATTCCTGTTAAAACCAAACTTTAACGGATTTACAAAAGATGATCTTTTTATTATGCAATTCATTAAAAAAGGATGGGGACATGATATTGCTGCATTATCCAATATGGCGGAAACATTAAGCAACCTTGCTCGGTCTAATCCATCTAAACTGGCAGAATATCAGCTCCTTTTAAAAGAAGTGGTCTATCGTGCTTTGCATCCAAAAGTAAGACCGTATAAACAAGACCTTCAGTCTGTAAAAAATCTTGGAAAGTATGGATATTATTTAGAACACTTAAATATCATCCTGGGCTGTTACCAAAAAGTCGTTGGAAATGAGTTGGTGGAATTAAATGAGCGAATCTGTAAGCATCTTATTCAAAATTCCATGAAATATGATAATTACCATGCTGACCTTCTACCCCATGTGAATATGAAATGGTCTGCAGACCAGGCGGCAATCCTTTATTCTATTTGGCTCTACGATCAAAATAATGGTACAACTCTAGGGAAAGATCTAATCCAAAAATGGCTCAACTGGATGAAAACCTATGGCACACATAAAAATACAGGGCTCTTTATTACTGAAGTATTAGGTACACGAAAATACTCGAACCATCCCCGTGGATGCGCGATCTCCTATCTGGTACACTATATGGGCAGGTTTGCCCCAAAAGAAGCTAAAAAACAGTGGAAACTCTATAAAACACACATGATGACCCGCGTAATGGGAAAAACAGGATTTAGAGAGTTTTTACCGGACTATGATGGTGCATGGTCGCCGGACTCGGGACCAATTATTATGGGTGTCGGAATAGCCGCTACCGGCCTTGCTTTAAATGCAGCCAGTACGATTGGGGATAAAAAAACATACAGGGCATTGGAAAAGAGCATGAATCCGGTCCATTCGCTTTTATCTAAAGGGGACATTATTCCGGGTATGAATATGCTTTCTAAAATTGGGACAGATTTGTTATCTTCATCTATATGGTTGAACGCTGAAACTAAAACCAAGAATTATTAGATTATTCAAATCTACCCATCATCCCAATAACAAAAACCCCCGCTGCTGTGGGGCTCTTGCTTAAATCCTAGCCTCCCCGTCCTAATCTGCCT
>CAJWIT010000084.1 GCA_913041945.1 uncultured Fidelibacterota bacterium | reverse complement strand
TGATTAGCGTCATGGTTGCCAATCCTGATATGAGTAATGTGCGTGTTTTATTCATGATTCCTCCAATTATTATCTCTTATTGCTAAATTCGCCAATTAAAATATATCTGATTAAACAGCCAAATCAACCTGGTTTTTTCTGACTTTGCATAACCTGTATTTATTGAATTACTGAACTAACTCGCTTGAGTATTTGTATTCACTCATTGCATCATGAAGCCTGAATGATTGGATAATAAAGGTTTCGAGTCGAGCCTCAATGACCTGTGGGAATGGATTACCATCACTTTCAATTGCCAGAAATGGTAGATCTGAAACCTTATCCAGAATTGTTCTGGTCATCTCATCGTTCCTATGGGTAAGAATGTGTTCCTTACTCATTTTCAAGTTGAGTATGGATTCGCTAAGTCTATTGGGCATACATCCGAAGGGACCAATAGACAGTGATCCGCAAAAATTCGTACCTACTTCTGCTAATGGTCCACCTGTTGTGAGAACAGCCTCGCCTGGTAACTTGGGGGAAATATAGTATTTTGAGGCACCTATCACATGATCAATGTCTACCAATCTTTTGATATACCAATTTGATTTCTCAAGAATGGTTTTAATTCTTCTTTCAGATCTGGACATAACGCTGTTCTTGAGTTTTGCTTTTATCCGATCTAGGAAGGTATTATCACCAAATTGCGCCTCTTTGTTTATTACTAGCCAGTCTACATAATGCAGCCATTCGTGCAGAGGTGCAACATGGGAAATAATGCCACTTTCTGCCAGCCTCTCAGGTAGCCATCTTCTAGAAATCCCATCTTTGCGGACATAAATTTCTCCCACAATCAGAACCTGAGGAAGAGAATCGAGAGGAGCTATCCTTTCGATTTTGTCAAGCTCATCAGCTGCCAGCTTAAGAGAATCATATAAGGCATCTCCTCCAGACTCAATACTTTCCAGTACTCGTCCCCATATTTCCTCGAGACTTTTAAGAGCAGAATCTTTGTCACGGGCATTAACCAGCATAGCATGATAAATATCTTCGAATGCATCGGCGATAATTACACCCTTCCAAATGGATAGGGTTAATCTATTTCCCAATCCACCATAACCTTCTTCGCTGTTAGAAGATAAAAAGGTCACATTCTTGATCTGTTGTTTTTTTAACAGATCCCGGGTGAAATCCTGATACTGACCAAATCTACAAGGTCCATTGGCGGTGGGATAAAAGAAGACCGAAATCTCATCATCTGGACGGTTTTCCAGGTATTGGAGATATCCTCCGGTGGTTAACTGAAGAGGCAAACATTCCTTGCAGGATGAATTTCCCCTTCCGATCTTCAAATCCTCCTCATCAGGCGGAGAAAGGGAGTGACTGCTGATCCCGCGACTAGTAAACGCAGCTGATATGGCCGGTGTCCCATAGGCACCCATTGAAGCGAAAACTACTTTCACCCGCTTATCAAAGAGGGTAACATTTTCCCCTTCCGATGTGGTGATAATCATTTCCCCATTATCCAATATGGATGATGCTTCGACATATCCATTAGTTTGTGATTTTGAGGGTGTTGACTCTGTTTGCAGCTTGCGGTAGCGAGCTACAATATCCAAGAACGCCTCGATCCTGGTTTCCAGTCCGGCATCAGCAGTATGGTTATCTAATTCAAGAGTCAGTGAAGGTTTTGTTCCCATGATGTCTCTGAAATAACCAACAACAAATGAATCGGGACCACAAGAAAAATTAGTAATGAAAGTGCCAAACAATTGCGGATGGGACTCTACTATGGCAGCTCCTTTGAGGTTTATTTGGCCCATGGTCCAATACATATGATCACGGATGGGGGCATCCTTTGAGTCCAGAAAATCCACAGGGATCAATTTTATACCCCTTGAAGCAAATTTGTGAGGAATACCCTTATTTGCTTCTGGCATAAATGCGTTGTAGGGTCGACCAAAAAGTACAACACCAATTTGATCCGGGTTCTGTTCAAGATCAAGAATGGTCTTTTTCCCGATATCAAGCATTTCAACTTTCATTTCCTGTTGAATGAGCTGAGCACTGGCAAATGCCTTTCTTATCGTACTTTTGGAAACACCCAGATCCTCAGCCATTGTCAAAAAACCGTCTATTGAATAGCCTGGTCTATCACCTAGCTGCAGGGTTGGAGCAAGGATAACTACCCCTTCATTTTTAAGCTGATCTTCAAAAGTGCCTTTTAGATAATAGGGTTCACCCTGAACCAGGGGACAGGTGGTTGAATCTTTGAACCCATTCTCAATTTCTACAAAACGGACATGGGGTACAAAAATGTATTCCAAATCCATATCAATTAGATTTTTAAAATAGCCGTGAGAAATTTCCGCCGGATAGCAAAAGGGAGCTGAACATAGGTCGACACCGCTTTGTTCGACGGTTTCGGAAAGCACCGGTCTGATTCCACATTCCTTAAAAAAATGTGCAAATAATGGATAATATGTTCCCGTTAAATAGGATCGTGATATTCCAACCCTGGGAGCATCATCAGGAAGATCACTCAAATCAGGTGCATATTTATTTAGCACCAATTCCTGTCGAATTATAACGAGGTCATTTTCCCCGGTATTGACTTTGATCTTTTTGCGTAGATTGTAGTAAAGGTTGCATGCACCGCCAAAGGGGATGGTCTTTCCCTCAATGACCATACGGCTTATTTCGCACCCGATATCACATTTCTCTCTTCCGCCAGCACAGATAAATGTGGGTTTCGATTCCACTTCACGATTAGAAAGGGTTTCCAGATCAAAGATTTGCTCCTCCAGGAGACCATAATCAATTCGGTTTTTGACTTCAAGAGCCACACCGTATGATCCCATTAGTCCTGGTTCAGGCGGTACGATAATTTCTTTTCCGGATAAGGCTGCCATGGCTATAGGTACTGCTTTATTATAACAAACCCCTCCCTGCATGAATACCTTGTTGCCAACAGGCCGGGCTCCTTTGACACGATTGACATAGTTTAGACAGATCGAATATACCAGGCCGGCAACAACATCTTCTTTTGGAATTCCTTCGTGAAAAGTATTTTTTATATCCGAGGAAATGAAAGCAGCACATTGATCATTGAAGTTTGGTGGTTTTTTTCCCTTTAGGGCCCAAGCTGCGATATCGGTCATTTCAATATTCAGGGTTTCCTTGGCGGATTCTTCCAGAAATGAACCAGTCCCTGCTGAACAGGCTTCGTTCATAGCATAGTCACTGGCCACACCATTTGTTAAATAGGTGTATTTTGCATCTTGCCCACCAATTTCAAATATGGTTTCAACTTCATCATCAAAATGAAGTGCTGCAACCGCATGAGCGATGATTTCATTGATTACGCCGTCTGTCAGGGCATGCAAGCCTGCGATTTTTCTCCCGGATCCCGTGACACCCAGGCCACGTATCTTAATACTGGTTCCATTTAATTCAGTGAGGATAGCTTTGTAACACTCCCTTGAAGCGCCTACGGGGTCACCATTTGTCCGTAAATATTCACTAGCTACAATCTTCAGATCGGACTCTCTCAATGCCACGATTTTTGTTGTCGTTGAGCCCACATCCAAGCCTAAAATGCAAGAATCTCCCGTTTGCGCAATTCCACGGTCCAATTCAACAAAATGGACTTTATCTTCAAATTGTGAAATTGGCTTATGAAAATCAAACTGAGAGGACTTGACTGAGAATAGTGTATCAGCATCCATAGGTTTTGTGTTTTTGAGATCTCCAGCCCAGACGGCCGCTCCAAGAGCTTCGAAATAGGTTGCCTCCTCTGGTATTGTCAGGTTGCTAATATTTTTTTGCAAATAATCCATCATGACTTTGATCTGAGTGGTTCCCCCTACAATCATTATGTCTTCTTTTGGAGTATTTTTTAATAATTCCAGGATTTTGTTCCCCATCATCTGACTCAACCCGGCTACGACTTGTCCTTTGGGGACACCAATATTCGTGGCATGAGTGCAATCACTCTTGCAGAATACTGAACAACGTCCAGAAACAATGTGGGGTGTTTCATCTTTTCCGTAATCCATTGCCTCCTCTAAATCAACTCCCATCCGTCTGGTCTGTTGAAGAAAAAATTCCCCGGTTCCAGAGGCACATTTGTTTCCGGTAAAAACTTTAGAGATTTTTCCATTGCTATCCAGCTGGTAAACCATAAATGTTTCACCACCGGCACTAATTATAGCATTATAATGCTTATTTTCTTTATTGATGTATTTCAAGGCTAGTTCAACTGCCTGTGGCTCTGAAATTGTTTCAAGATTAATTAATTCTTTGAATCTGCGACCAGTGACGGCAATGGAGTCGAATTTTTCAGCCTTTATCTCAGCCAATAATTCAGAAAGAACGTCTCTGGGATTGCCGTCGTGTGGTTTGGATTTAACATCTTTCACCACCGCTTCCTGATCATTATTTTCAATAGTGACTGTTGTGATGGTTGAGGCCCCGGCACAAATTCCTAAATAACTATTCATAAGGTTTCTTCTTTATTTGAGCCAGAGGCGTTTCATTTAACAATCACCCATTGCCCATCGCCAATCACATATTCCACTGCTTTACCTTCGGCAGCTTTTGCACGGATAAACCCTAATAGAGCACCACCGGGGACTGTATAAATACCTGATACAACAGTCCATAATCCACCGAAAAGAAAAACGCTGGGGAGCGCCTCCAGATCAAGTCCACTAGCAATTAAAAAAATAACGGTAATAGAGCCTCCTATGCCAAGAGAAACCAAGCCGCCAAGCTTTATACCACCCCAAACGTATTCTTTGGTACTTTTTGTTTTTCCTCTAAAGATTGAACCAATTTCATCTATGGGTATATCCCTTTCAAAAGATTCACCTTTTTCCTGGATGCGGAGGGCATCAACCGTCATACCTAAATAAATACCACGAACCGTATTACTGGGGTCATAGGCACTGGAAACCGCCACCCATTCATCCAAGGGAATCAACACCTGTTCCCCATCCTTTTCAAGTGTTAGACCACTCGCATCTTCCTGGGCAATAAGAGGTAAGACACTTGCAGTAAGTAATATTCCTGTTATTAATCCTTTTGTATATCGTTTCATTTTACGATCGCCCATTCCCATGTTGAGCCATTTCTTTTATTTTTGAAAT
>CAJWIT010000083.1 GCA_913041945.1 uncultured Fidelibacterota bacterium | reverse complement strand
CAGCTTTGGCGTAGGGCATGAGCTCCCGGACTCCCTGATACCGGTCGTACCATTCCTCACCTTCAAGCCTAAAATTACCAAAGTCAGGCAGTGTTCCCATGCGGGGATGATCCACTTTTTCCATGACTGCAGCTAACCATTTCCCATTGGAGGAAAGACCTCCATGATTCTCCACGATCGTATTAATGCCGATGCTGTCCCCAAATTCCGCAAGGCGTCGCAATCCATCCGCCGCTAATTCTATCTGCTCATCGTATGAACCCTCACTTCGAGCATTTACCCGGATGGAATGACACTCTAAGAATTTTGCCGCTTCTGCCCATTTATAATGGTTTTCCACAGCAGTTTTACGTTTGCTGTCATCAGGATCTCCCAGGTTGCCCTCACTGTCGCACATGATAAGCAGATTTTTCACACCGAGGTCATCGGCGCGTGTTTTCATTTCCTTAAGATATGTGGCATCCTTTGCCTTATTAAAAAAGAAGGTATTTACATATTCAACGGCTGAAATATCAAATTCTTTTTTTGCAACAGAGTAGAAATCTAAATGGTCAATTTCTTTGCTTTGTAAAGCACGGTGCAGAGACCATTCTGCCAGCGATATTTTAAAAGCCATAGGCTTTTTTATATCAGAGAGCAAAGATCCGCGGAGACCTGTTGCAGCCAACCCCCCAGCAATTGATGCACCGAATTTAAGGAAATCTCTGCGCTTCAAATTAGAGCTTGCGGATGCGGACATTCCGGAACCATACTTCTTCCCCATGGTGTTGCAGTCCTATATGACCGCTGTCAGCCTGTGCAAAATTTGGCATGTCCCTAAACTTGCTTCCAACAATGAGTTTCGCCAGAGCCGGGCTCTTTAATTCGAATTCAACAACCTTGCTGTCATTTAGCCAGTACTCTATATGGTTATTCTGCGCAAGTATTTTAACTCTATTAAATTCGCCTACGGGCTTCAGTGTTTTGTTTACCGGGGCAATGAGACCATACAGGGCACCGGCTGATGTTTTGGTATTCTTACCATCATGGTGAACACCATCATCCAGTACCTGCATTTCCGGGGCTGACTGCCATATGGCATAGTTGGTTTCAGTACCATGATGAAAAATCCCGCTATTTCCTCCAGCAGAAACTTTCCATTCCAGCTCCAATTCAAAATTCTTGTATTGCTCAGTGGTTATAATATCAATATGATCACCTTCTGGTAACGTTTTTAGCGTTCCGTTTTCAATCACCCAGCCACCCCATGGAAAACTACCCATTTTAAATCCGCGCATTCCTGTAACTTTTTGTCCATCAAAAAGAATTGTCCAACTCGTAGTAGTCTTACTGCATCCCACTATAAAGAAGATTAAACTGATTAATAGGGTTGGTCCCAAACTTTTTCCAATCATTGATTTGGATTCCATTCTCCCTTAGCCACTGCTGGGACAAAATCATCCAGCCCTTGTGGTGGGAACTGTATTGTTTTATCCTGCTCTGCACTCATATAGGCTGTCATAAGTAACTCTGTTACTGCCACGCCATCACTAAAATTTTCTTCCGGGCGTTTACCTGCTAAAAAACTTTGAACCATATGACGGTTTTCAGCTGTATATCCATAGGCGTCCGTCTCGCTGCTGACTACGGGCATCTCCCCCGATTCCGCATTCTGTTTTTCAACCAGATCTTCCCCTTCTGCCCCTGTGACCTTCCTGCTGAAGAACACTTTGAGATCCGAATCCAGCGTATTCACAAACATGGAATATTCAGGCCCAAACAGTTCCATGCTTAATCTCAAGCCTGCACCGACAAAACACCAGGACGTAGTGGTTTCAACCACGAGTTTTTGACCTTTTTCGTCCTTGTATTCAATTAAAGAACGTGCAAAATCTTCCGCAGGGCGTTTCAAATAATCCGTTTTACCATCGCTGTTATCAGCCAATATTTTGGCATACTTCGGTTGTTGCCATTTTAGGCAGGATGCATAAGCATTTACACTTAAGGGAGTTAACGAATCGCGGCTGGCGCCCGGCGCAGTCAACATAAAGCGGGCCTCCTCTACGGAGTGACACATCATATCATTGAGTACACCGCCCCCCTGCAGTTCTCCTTCCCAAAACCAAGGCATGTGCGGACCGCTATGCTCTTCCGCAGCCCGCGCCAGATACGGCCGTCCGGTTGTGGCCGCACCGCGGCCCCATATAATCTCCTTGCCGCGGGTGATGGATGGGGCAAATACCTGGTTCTCTAAATATCCATCAAGCAGTTCTGTTTTTTGAGCCAGTTCCAGCATTCGCCGCGCTTCCGTCACATTTCGACCCAGGGGTTTTTCACACGTCACACCTATCAATTCACCCTTCCCGGATTCAATTGCTGAAACGATCTCTTCCATTACTTCGATCCTGGTAAAATTTGGTGCACAGATCCAGAGAGCATCGATATCAGGGTTAGCTATCATTTCCGTAATTGAATTATATGCCGTGGCATTGCCTACACCAAGATCATGCGATAAAGCAGCAGATTCTTCTGCAGAACTTTTTGTCTTTGACATCACACCCAATACATGGCAATCCCGTACACCAATCAGGGACTGTATGTGAAAACGGGTAATAAATCCTCCGCCGATAAACCCAATACCGAGCCGTTCACTGCTCATTGAGATTCCCTCTGTACCAATTGTTCACGAAATAACGCATAGAAAAAAACCATGGTAGCCAGCCCTATGGCTGAAACGGTATACCAAAAATTTGAATAATTAAATATATTTTCGACTGTGTACATGTTCTGCAGATATCCGGAAAGCCAACCTCCAATCACAGGTCCTCCACCCAATATAATAATACCAAAAACGGTTTGGGCAGAATGACGAACATCTTCATCCGCCAGTTTGTCCACATAAATGAAGGCAGCGGCAAAAAAGAAGGCATAACAGAACCCGTGAAACGCCTGGCTGGCCACCATGACCCAAACCGGGAATGATTCCGTTCCAAAAATCGCGTAACGCATGAAATACGCAGCAACCCCAATAGTAATCACCTTCTTAAATCCCAGCCTTTTGAGAAAAAATCCTAAATAAGCCATGGTCAGAATTTCAGCGAATTGACCAATGGTCATGGCGGGCCCGATCTGGCTGTCCAGAATCCCGATATGGGAAAGGAAAGGTCCGGTCTGGAGAAAATAGATCTGGTGGATTACACTGACCGCCAGGCTGGCGATCACCAGCGTAGTAAAGGAGGAAAAACGAAAAAGTCCAAACGCTTTCTTGAAGGCCAGTTTTTCTGTTGCATCCTTCTTTGGCGGTGTGTGAGGCAACAGAAAACAAAATGCCCCATAAGTGATGGAGATCAGCCCGGAGAATTTTAATGCATCAGCCAGACGGCTGGTCACATTGGGTACCTCCGCTCCTACGATGAATGGTGGCATCCACTGAAAATTAAGATTCGTTTGTAGCCAAATCATGGGGAAAATCCAACTGGCTACAATCCAGCCGATAGTACCCCATATGCGAATCTTTGGAAAATCATTTTCCTGATTATCAATATGGGCAAAGGTAATGGAATTTGAAAGGGCCAGGGTGGGCATATACAGAACACTGTAAATGATGGAAAGGACCAGCCATGCGCTGTATTCGGTCTGATAGGAAGTGATCCATTTTACCACACCGCCAGCGGTAACCAGGAATGCCAAAATCCGTTCTGTACTGAAATATCTGTCAGCGATCTGTCCGGCAATAAAAGGCGCCATAACAGCTCCGATAGATCCGGCCAGCCCAAGGGTCATGCCAATTTGCGAACCAGTAAAGCCCAGGCCTCCTTCTGCCACGGATGCAGAGAGGTAACGGGCCGTTACAGGCAACCATGCACCCCAGAGCGCATACTGGAGAAACATCATCGCTCCCAGGCGTTGGTTTTTATTCATAACTCTCTTCTCTTTTCGGCCTTAGAATGAAAATATTCGATCAAACGATCCGTCGTTTTACCGGGTCCCATTCCATCCGACGACCTTTAAGATAAGACTCTGTCGCCATATGACAGGCAACTGCTTCGTGAAGTGCCACTTCTATATTGCATTTCGGCTGTCCACCGCTTCTGATTGAATCAAGCCAGTCTTTGACATGAAGATGAGTTGGGTCAACCCGCTTGCCTTCGCGGTACGTATAAAGAAGACCTTTGTTCGCAAAGTATTTAGAAGTAGCAGATGTGACACCATCGATTTGCTTTGAGCCAGGTGAATAGGTATATATAGGATATTTTGTATTAATAATCCCATCTTGAATACGGTCCTTGTATTGAGTAGACTCAGAATCTGCCGTGACAATAAAACCGTGAACTGATCCGCCACCACTTTGACCACCCATCTGCATGGTGGCGTCGTGGCCCATTATTCTATTGCCACGAGGATCATTACTCGAAAGTGTTGCGCTATAAAGAATCGTCAGATCTTTATCTGGATATTCAAACGTTGCATTCCAGACATCCGGGACGTCTCGTCCATCTTTGTAATAATAAATTCCTCCTGATGAGGATGCATATTTTGGAATACCCAAGTCCATAATTTGATTTAAAGCATCAAAATCATGAGATAACAAATCACCTGAAAGACCAGTGCCATAATCGAACCAGCAACGCCAACGGAAGAATCGTTTAAGCGCTTCTTCTCCAAAGTCGATTCTCTTTTTAGGCTCTACTGGCTCCTGAAAGGTCTTCCAGTCGATGGTTTTTTCATTTCCTTCCGGATGAATACCCCAAACCCAGGCCCCCCATGGAGAATTACGGTTTGTAGCCAACTCAACCAGATTTATTTTGCCTAATAAGCCCTGCGCAATGATTTGTTTTGCCTTTTCATTGGCTTCAACCTGTCGGTTCTGGTGCCCGAGCTGGAAGGTGATACCTGTTTTCTTAACGGTATCGTAAACCTTGATTGCTTCATCAAATGTTCGGGTGAGACCTTTTTCACAGTAAACGTGTTTTCCGGCTTTGGCGGCGGCCATGGTGATCCGGGAATGCCAGTGATCCGGTGTGGCGACAACCACCGCATCAATATCATCATTCGCCAGCAGTTCTGTATAATGGCGGTACCGTTTTGCTGTTGCCTTTGGTTTTCCGCCCGATCGAACTTCATTTTTTGATGCATCAATGGCCTGCCCGGCCCGGACATCAAATAGATCGCAGACACCAACTAGGGAACAATTCAAATCTTCTTGAGTCATAAATGTTTTAAACTGTTTATCAAGCTTGTTCTTACGGGCATTTTCTGATACAGTGTC
>CAJWIT010000082.1 GCA_913041945.1 uncultured Fidelibacterota bacterium | reverse complement strand
TCTTGGATTCTATAACCTTTGGTCCCCAATCAGCTGATATTTCCTACGGAAGAGTTTTTGATGGAAGCAGTAACTGGGATTTTCTCAGTCCGACTCCAGAGAGTGAAAATGCCCAATCCATAATAGAAATATCTATCTCCTATAATGAGGGTTGGAATCTTGTAGGATTGCCGCTTGAGGTTGAAGATGCTTCATACAATATTCTATTTCCTGAATCCATTGGAGGAACATTATACTCATATGATGGATCATATATATCTGAATCATATCTTAATCAAGGCGAGGGCTACTGGCTTCGTTTTGGGAGTGGAGATAGTACCATCATTATTGGGTCTCCAACCAATGCACTCACAATCAGTTTAAATGCAGGCTGGAACCTTGTTTCTGGGTTGTCGGAGGAAGTATCTATTTATTCAGTTTCTGATCCAGACAGTATTATAGTGTCTGGGACTCTATACGGTTTTAATGGTGGATATGAAGAAACGGACATACTTGTTCCAGGTAATGGGTATTGGGTGAGAGCTTTTGAAGCGGGTGAGATTAGTCTGACAAACGGAGCACTAGCCAAGAATACATATAGAGACTATAGTCTAAAAGGTACAGTTAACATCTTAAGCGTGAATGGTTCAGAGCTTTACTTTGGTGTAGAAATGTCTGATAGAGAGAGGCTCAGTTACAGCCTTCCTCCCAAGCCGCCTGAAGGTGCATTTGATATAAGATTTAATGGTGGCTGGAGGCTCGTCAAAGATTATGGAGAAGTAGAGGTAATGAGCACTAGTGAGATCATTACTATTGCTTATGATATTAAAATGGAGGCGGGTGAACATATGAATTGGGTACTGACCTCTGAAAGCGGAAGTGAATACACTCTTGAAGGCACAGATGAGATAAAGGTGCCAACTGAAGCCACATTTACCTTAGAAAGAAAAACTGTTATGCCAATTGCCTTTACACTTCATCAAAACTATCCCAACCCGTTCAATCCCACCACAAACTTACGATATGATCTTCCAGAGCAGGCACAGGTTACTCTTACAGTATTCGATTTAATGGGGAGACAAATAACTCAGTTGGTAAACACTACTCAAGACGTAGGCTACAAGTCGGTACAGTGGAATGCTACCAATAGTTTCGGCAAGCCTGTGAGTGCTGGAGTCTACCTCTACCAGGTTCGTGCTGGTGAATTTGTTCAGACTAAGAAAATGGTACTTCTGAAGTAGACAAACTCTTTGAGAATAGTGGGGACGGGACAAATTGATTACACGTTATTCTATGAATACTAATTTTTTTATAAAATGAAACAATTCGGGGCTATTTTAGTATGTATCCTGCTTTATAACGGCCCCGGTCTTTCCCAGGAGATATTGATCAATGAATATTTAGCATCTAATGTTACCGATTATCCTGAGATGTACGACTTTGATGATTATACAGATTGGATTGAACTGTACAATTCGGATGTTGTACCATACAGCTTAGATGGTTTTTTTATAACAGATGATCTTGAAGACCCCTTAAAGTGGAAGATCCCGAATGGTACAGTCATTAATGCCGAAGGGTATTTGATCATTTGGGCAGACGATTACAATGAGAGTCCCGGCCAGGTTTACACCAGACCCTACTGGCCCTGGGATGACTTCACAACCCAGCATTATCATACAAATTTTAAAATAAGCGCAAATGGCGAACAACTGGGCTTGGCCAGAGCTGATCAGACTGGGAGCTATACTCTCATTGAAGAGGGATCATTGTGGAAATATCTGGATGACGGATCCGATCAAGAGCTTGCTTGGACCCAAATTGATTTTGATGATAGTTCTTGGAGCACTGGCAATGCAGAACTTGGCTATGGCGATGGTGATGAAGAAACGGTAGTTAGTTATGGTCCGGATGAAGATAATAAATATATCACCACCTATTTCCGGCATACTTTTAACATAAATAATCCAGACGATATTCAAACTCTGACCATCAGGTTGAAAAGAGATGATGGCGCAATTATTTTTCTAAATGGCAATGAAGTTTTAAGGTCCAATATGCCTGCAGGGACAATAGCCTATGATACCTATGCAAGTTCAGCAGTAGGCGGCTCCGATGAAGATACATTCTTTGAATGGACAATTTCTGCGAACGAAATCACCGATGGGCAAAATGTTTTTGCGGTGGAGATACATCAGGTTAGTGAGTCCAGTTCGGATATCAGTTTTGATCTTGAACTGACCGGAACCGGTTATTCCAATACGGAACTCGTTGATTCAATAACCTTCGGCAGCCAAATAACAGATGTATCCCGTGGGAGGAGCATGGAAGACAATGCTTGGTATTATTTTGGTGAACCCACACCAGGAGCGCCAAATAACACTATGGCAACCAACAGTACCAATGTTTCAGGTCCGGTACAAGCCTCACTGGAAGCAGGATTTTATGATGGTTCCCAGACCATTGAACTCGCCGTTGGGTCAGATACAGAACAGATATATTACACGATTGATGGATCCAGACCGGGTACAGGCATCAATATATATACCGGTCCAATCACTATAGAAAGCACAACTGTTCTCAAAGCACGGGCAATAGACACGAATAAACTCCCAGGTGAGATAATGACCACTACTTATTTTATTGATGAACAGAATTTCGTGCCCACCGTATCCCTTGTGGCTGAACCGGAGACGCTTTGGGATGAAGATATTGGAATTTATGAAAATGAGTATAAGCAAAGAGAGATACCGGTGACGATCGAGTATTTCACACCGGATGCAGAGCATGGATTTACGGTCAATGCTGGTACAAGGCTGGGCGGCCTTAATATCTGGACCAAGCCCCAGAAGCCATTTACGATTTATACGCGAGACCGTTTTGGCCAAGATTTTATTCATTATCAATTATTTGAAAATAAGCAGATAGCCAATTTTTCCAGGATTGTTTTCCGAAACGGCGGCGATGACTGGGAAGAAACATTGATCAGGGATCCCATGACCGAGAGCCTGGCGATGGGCATGATGGATTGCGGATATATGGCTTACACTCCTTCCGCGCTTTATCTGAATGGTGCATACTGGGGCATACACAACGTACGGGAGAAATTTGATCCCCTATATTTTTCTGAAAATTTTAACGTTGATCCGAATAATATTGATCAACTGGAATACACGCAAACTCAATCTGGTACACAATTGATGGTCATTGAAGGCAGCATGGATCATTACAACTCAATGATCAATTATATTCTAAGTAACGATTTGAATGAGCCTGCTGTTTATGCCCAAATAAAGGAATTAATGAATGTTGATAGTTTTATCGATCATGTTGTCATGACTCTATATTGTGCGAATACCAGTTGGGGGCACAATAGGGAATGGTGGCGATCCCGTGAAGAGAGTGGGAAATGGCAGTGGTTGATCGTTGACCTTGACAGGGGCTTTAACGTAAGTAATAGTTATACTAATCTGCTGGATAACCTCATGGATGATTATGAGCTCTTTCAATATTTACTAAACAGCCAGTTTTTTCAGGACAGATTCATTCAAAGGGCTGCAGCACACTTAAGTAATACGTTCCTTCCTGAAAGAATAAATACTATTGTAGATAGTTTAAGCAACATAATTTCCGCTGAAATGCCCCGCCACATAGATCGTTGGGGCGATGAAGGAGGAATTTCTTCAATGAATGCCTGGGCAAATGATCTGGATGATATAAAACAGTTTGCCCAAAACAGAAATACTTTACTCCATAGCCAATTCATTAGCGAGCTCAATTTGGATGGGACTGTTCAGGTTGCCGTGGCTATCAATCCTCCAGGAGCTGGCAAAGTCTCGATTAATGATGTTCCCATGATCCACCCGGATGGGGAGGGGGTTTATTTCAAGAACAAATCTTTATCTCTCCTGGCGCAGCCGCAACCTGGATACCAGTTTCTTGGGTGGGATGGTGTATCAGATTCAATGCGGATAGATTATAATTGTCTTAACGACACTACATTTATAGCCGTCTTTCAAATTTCAGATGAAGAAATTCTCCCTGAGGTGATCACAGAGAATACCCTGCTTACAAATGAACAGCCTTATGCAGTGATCCAGGATTTAACTGTAGCTGGAGGAGCGACTCTAACTATGAGTGATGGAGTAGAGATCAGGATGCCGGACAATGGAAATATTATTATTGAGGGTCAGCTTGTGATCGAAGGTACTCAAGAGAGTCCGGCTCAAATTATTCCAAATAGTTCTAGCGGTTCTACAAGATGGGGAGGCATTTGTTTTAATAATGATACTGACACATCAACCGTTTCCTATTTGTATATCAGTGGAGCTTCAACCGGTATTGATCCGATGCTGCATAAGGGGGCAATATCCAGCATTAATTCTCACATTGTACTGAACCATATCGAGATCGAGAATGTTGAATTTCCAGTTTACGTAGAGGGTGGCTCTATCATCATAAATAGCAGTTCAATAGCATGTGACTTCACATGTGATTATATCAATGTTAAGGGGGGAGATGCACTGATTGAGAACTCTATATTTTATGGATCTGACGCACTGGACACGGATGCCATAGACTTGGATAATGTTACGGGGGGTGTCATCAGAAACAACCGGATATATAACTTTACAGGATTCAATTCAGATGGGATTGATATTGGAGAAAACTCTGAAGACATCCTCATTTCTTCAAACCTGATCTATCATACAGGGGATAAAGGAATTTCAGTGGGTCAGGGCTCTACGGTGACTCTAGATAGGAATTTAGTTGTGGGGAGTAACCATGGAATAGCCATAAAAGATAATTCTGCTGCTTATGTTATAAATAATACGTTTTTCTATAATGACACAGCTGTATCCTGCTACGAAAAGAATGAAGGCGCCGGCGGTGGCACAGCAGAAATAGTCAATACCATATTGTCTAACAATTTATCATCATCGGTTTATGCGGATGAATTATCCGTCATATCTGTCAGCTATACTCTTTCAGATTCTGAATTGCTTGATGGTGAAGGAAATCTGTTTTCAGATCCATTATTTATTGATCAATCAATATATAATTTAGAGTTGGACCTTGGTTCACCATGTGTGGATGCGGGCGATCCTGATTCTCAGCCTGATGAAGACGGTTCCAGTGCTGACATGGGTGCTTATTACATCTACGATCCTGATGATTATCCATTCGATATTCCGGACCAGTTAATAGGTCAATTAAAAATCAATGAAATTCTTGTCAACAACGATACAACCAATACGGATGAATCAGGTGAATACGATGACTGGATTGAAATTTACAATACCTCTGGTGAA
>CAJWIT010000081.1 GCA_913041945.1 uncultured Fidelibacterota bacterium | reverse complement strand
ATCTCCTGTGAGTAACCCCCACTAATTCTTCACAGTCAGACAACCTCCAAGTAAAATCCCACTTCCTTGTAAAACAAACCGATTGATGTTATTTGTTGGGTATAGTGGACCCCATAAATGAGAATGATCTAGGTTAATAGATATATCTAACATATTAGGTATTTCTTGTTTTATATTAATGATTTATTATATTTTAAATAAATTATTAATATAGGGAAGATACTTAATATTGTTGTAATTAATATAATGAAAGAATAACTATTAAAAATATCAAAAGTCTTACCAGCTAACAATGGCATTAATAATCCAAAGAAACCCCATGCAGTAAAGACAAAACCATAAATTTTAATACCAGCGGTATCACCAACCAATTTATTTATCATTGAGGGAAATATGGCTATTATTCCACCATAAGAGATACTTATCAAAGGCAAACACAAGAATACAGAAATTTTAGAAGGAATAAATAATAATATTAAAAGTGAAAATGTCGTCAACATAGAAAGAAACAATATTATATTTTTGTAGGGAAAAAATTTAATTATAGAACTAAATAATACTCCTCCAGTCATGTTAATAAAACCCATTGTAATTGGTATGATATAAATATATTCATTTGAAACATAATACGATTTTGCTATACCTACAGCATGGCCAAAGCACATTAAACCTGCCGAAATAGAGCATCCATAAATTACCCAAAGTAAGTATTTGCTTATTGGTATATAGTTTTTTACTTGAAACGGTATTCCTTTTTCTAGATCAAATTGTAAGTTGGAAAACCTAAATAGAAATAAAACAATAAAAGTGATTATGAAAAACAATATGGTAAGGCTAATCATAGTATTTTCAAATCCACCTATCGTATTTGTGTTGCGATAAAAGATCGGGGCAATAGTTGCGCCTAATCCATAGCTTGCGGTTACTAATCCCATCATCAATGCTTTTGACTCTGGTAAAGCTATTGCTGAATATTGAAGTGTATATCCATAACCTAAACCATTTGCAAATCCAAAAAAGAGACCATAACCAATCCAAACAAAATATATTGAATCTGAGAAAGCTGATATGAGTGTACCAAGAGTTGATAATGTCATTACGATCAGAACTATTCTTGTGGGACTAAATCTCTTATAAATATAACTTCCAAAATAAACTGCTGCTGTAATAGATATTAAGGAAAGGCTATAAGTAAAACTGGAAAAAGTCCTAGAGACATAAAATTTATTTTCTATTGGCTCTAATAAAAGGGAAAAGGCATGAATAGATCCCATGACAAATGATAAAAGAAGGCATCCTGCAATCACTACATATTGTTTTCTTTGAATAAAATAGCCCAACTAACCTTTTAATCTGAAATTATTTGATAGATAAATGCTCATTTTTTGATGAATGAGTTAATAAGTTATTTATTGAACCGTTTTGAACCTAAATAGGCATACCCTGAATATGCAGCATAAAAATATTCGATTTCAGCCATCTTATTTTCCTAATTAGAGATAAAAAATATTCGCTCTTACACTATTTATTTCAGCTAATTTAGCGTAGCTTCTTTTAAAACATAATTAAATTGAATTTTTCAGTGATTGGGCTTATTTTCAAGATCCTGTGTTTTGAAATTGAAAATAGTAAGCAAACAATTTTGGATAACTACAATACAAAGAAGGTATGGTTCAAGAGAAGCAAATAATAAAAATAGTATTACCAAGGGAAAAACATTGGGTCGGAGATGGATTTTATGTGAGTTCAATTTTTTCAATGCACTCTGAGGATAATAAACATATCAGCCCTTTTTTATTGTTGGATCATGCTGCTCCTAAATTCTTTCCTCCTACAGATCAAAAGTTGGGAGTAGGTGAGCACCCGCATCGTGGTTTTGAAACAGTAACTATGGCTATCAAAGGAGAAGTAGAGCACAGAGACTCCAGTGGTGGCGGAGGGAAGATAAGCACCGGAGGAGTTCAATGGATGACTGCAGGCTCTGGAGTTGTTCACGATGAATTCCATTCCAGAGATTTTGCTGAAAAAGGGGGTGAATTTGAGATGGTTCAACTTTGGGTAAACCTACCAGCAAAACATAAAATGACAAAACCCAGATACCAATCTCTTGATAAAAAAGATTTTCCCATTGTTCGACTTCAGGATGGAACAACAAAAGTAAAGATTATTGCTGGTAATTTTGGTAGTTCATTTTCACCTGCCGAAACTTTTACAAAAATAAATATTTATGAGGTGGAAGGTCATCAAAATTCTGAAGTTAAACTAAATTTTGATGATGGTACGAACACTTTAATTCTTCAATTGGCAGGAAGCTCATTTATTGGCGATCAACACCTAGACAAAGGGGATCTTGGAATATTTGATAGAAATGGCGTTTCAATAAATTTAAAAACTGCTGAGGATTCTAAGATTCTGATCTTAAATGGTGAACCAATCGAAGAACCTTTGGAGGCATATGGTCCTTTTGTGATGAATACAAGAGAGGAGTTGATGGATGCTTTCAGGGATTTTCAAGAAGGAAACATGGGAAGCTTGGCTGAGTAGACCATGGTTTAAATGCAATTTGCCTCTAAATCACAAATAAAACTGATAATTTTATATTTTTCCAACTAAGTCTTTGAGTTTACTTATTTCTGCGATTACCAGTTGTGAATTTGGGGGACACGATTTTTATTAATAATTATGAAATTGCAGATTAAAAACTCACTGATATTGACGGTCAATCCGCAAAACGAAGTCTTGGAAAATGCGGATATTGCGATTGAAAATGGCTGCCTTCTGGCAGTCGGTAAGGTGCCGGAAAATTTTGAGGCCGACAAAGTAATTGATGCCACTGATCAAATTGCTATGCCCGGACTGGTCAATGCACACACGCACATTCCAATGTCTCTGTTCCGGAACTATGCCGATGATCTGCCATTTTGGCCATGGCTGCTGGAAAAGATTAAACCGGCAGAGGATCACCTCAGTGCCGAGCACGTTTATTGGGGTGCAAAACTTGGAATTTTGGAACTGATTCAATCCGGTGTTACTTGTTTTTCAGACATGTATTTTTACATGGGCGAAGCCGCGAAGGTGGTTGAAGAGTCTGGAATTAAAGCCTGCCTGAGCGGAGTGTTGCTGGAAGTCTCTGATTTGGGTCCAACATTTATGAAGGCCGCGGTTGACTTTCACGACTCATGGCACGGCAAAGCCGGTGGAAGGATTAAGGTATTTTTTGGTCCGCATTCGATGTATTTGTGCGGTCCGGAATATTTACGAGAAACTACCGAAGAAGCCCTAAAGCGTAAAACCAGAATTCACATTCACCTGTCAGAAAGTCGGCAGGAAGTTGCGGACAGCCTCGAAAAATATGGGAAATCTCCGGTTCAGCATTTGGCGGATTTAGGTCTTTTTGAATGCCCGACTGCTGCTGCGCACTGTGTTCATCTTTCCGTAGAGGATATTGAGCTTTTGCGAAAACACAAAGTGAGTGTTCTGAATAATCCAACCAGTAACCTCAAACTGGCAAACGGCTTTGCTCCTGTGGAGGAACTCCTGAAAAAAGGAGTGAATGTCGCACTCGGCACAGACGGTTCCGCCAGCAACAACAACGTGAATCTTTTTGAAGAAATGCACCTTGCCGCACTTGTTAACAAAGCCATTAACGACAACACAGAATCGGTTCCGGCACAGCAGGTCCTACGGATGGCCACGATTAACGGTGCAAAAGCCCTGGGCCTGGAAAAGGAGATTGGTTCCCTCGAAGTCGGAAAGCGGGCAGATTTGATTTTGCTGGATGCAAACAAACCTCATTATTTCCCGCGTCATAATCCGGTTTCATCTATTGCCTATTCAGCACAGGCTGCGGATGTGAGTACTGTTCTGGTTAACGGCAAAGTCCTGATGGAGAATTATGAAGTAAAAACAATCGACGTGGAAGAAACCATGCGAGAAGGAGAACGTATGGCTTTTGATTTGGTAAGCAGAGCAAAAGAAAGTTGACTGATAAGTGTAATATTTCTTTAATTATGCTTTGACATAGTAAAAACAACTAATACTATGAAATAACAGGATATATTCAGTCTTACCTGCTACCCACCTTAAAAAGAATTATTTTATGACTGACCTCCTACCACCACAAAGGGCGAAATCTTCAGGGGTTGGCTTCGGTTGTTGGAGGAATCGGTGAGGGTCATCTTGCAGTCGTCGTAGACTCCTGGTTCTGCTGTCAGCAGGGCAATGTGGTTGATGCCGGCGATTGCCTTGTCGACATTCCCCCTGCACTTGCCGCTGAATCTGAGGGTTCCGGACTTGGAGGTTTTGAAGGAGTAGCTCGGCCTGTTAGTATGTATCATTTTCGGAACAGGCTTGATCTCGGCAAGAACCGGCGGTGTGGCATCGATCCGGACTGTGCCAAGGGGCAGGGGTTCACTGGCGTTCCCAGAGGAGTCGATCAGTGTCAGTTTGCAGTCGCTGTACTGACCGTCGCCGGGAAAGCTGATGGAAACTTCAGACTTACCCTGATTCATATGCTGCAGATCACCACTACAGTTGCCGGAGTAAACGAGGCTGCCTGCTTCACTGGCTTTTATCTCCATCTCTACATTCCGGCCTTGAACCTTAAAATCCCCGACCTGAAACAACTCCGGTGCTGAGAAATCCACCTTGAATGATGGTACTTGCAGAGGCTCACTCGTGTTGCCTTCTGAGTCAGTGACCTGTATGGCACAGTTGTCATAGTTTCCTTCCACCATTACCCCCAGTAGAATGTGGTGGTCTCCCTTGATCGCATTCTTGGTGGAACCGAAACAGTTTCCCGAGTAACTAATTGTACCGGCCTTTGAACTCCTGAATCCAAAGGAGACAAGATTGTTTTCTTGCAGTGACGGAGATTTAATGTGGTTCAGGATTGGTGTTGTTGTTCCTTTTAGAGTTTTGATTATAGAGCTCGACAGGGAACTGATTGTATTTAAAAACTCATTACTTGTAGAATCATTCTCTGGTCCACGACCACAGGCCATCATCAATAAAATTGTATAAATCACTAAACCAATTAACCCAAAAATCCGTAAATTTTTCATAATGAAGTAAAAAAGCTATACCATATTTCCTAAAATTAGAAACTTCCAACTAAGAACACAGTATTCATTATCCAAGTAGTTTGAAAATCAAAATTTGCATCTAAACGTGTAAAGGTGGAAAAGTTCTACAAACTTATGACGGGTAGACTATCCCCCATTTCACTAGAATTATCTCCACGGTTGTATGTATGCCCTAGGCCCAATTGACCAAATGCATTGCCCCCCCAGCACTTGATGGATGCGTTGTCAAGCATCGCGCAAGTATGACTATCTCCAGCGGCAATGCCCCTGGCAGTTCTTCCAGCACCAAGGTCTACTTCAGAGCCCCGGTCCAAATATTGAAGGTTATTGGCGTCACCGTGGTTCAATTCGTAAACAATGCCTAATTGGCCTGAATCATTCAAACCCCAGCATTTGATGG
>CAJWIT010000080.1 GCA_913041945.1 uncultured Fidelibacterota bacterium | reverse complement strand
GGGTGTGGTGCCCTTTGAATCTTATGAGGATTGTGTCGATCAATGTCAGTAGTCACTATCAAATGAGGGAATAAAAAAGTTTTGTACTAATAATTATGGTGTGACATTTCGTGTTTTTAAAAAAATATCAGTAAAAGGTAATAATAAGCATCCTATATATAAATGGTTAAGTAATAAAGAATTAAATGGTCGAATTGATAAAGAACCAAGTTGGAACTTTTGTAAATATCTAGTAGATTCGGAAGGTAAACTATTGTATTATTTTGGTTCAAGTGTTGAACCCTTATCATCGCAAATTACTGCGATACTTGATTAGAATAAGATTGATGTAAACATAGTATTATTATTTATGATAATGGAACATCATTATGACTAAAGTAAAATATCCTGGAATTAATTCAACCGCAGATGGCGCTGCCATGATAGTGTGGGTTGAGACTCATGTTACCCAGGGTGCCTGCGCCTACCCTATCACATCATCTACAACCATGGGTTCAGGATATCAGTCCGTAGTAGCCAATGGTGGCACAAATATATGGGGCGAAAATTTAGCATTTGTCGAATTGGAATCAGAACACAGCTCTGCAACGACTTGTGAGGGTTTTTCACTGGCAGGCGGGAGAGTAACCAATTTTACTTCCGGACAGGGATTGGTTCTCATGAAAGAAGTGCTTTACACCATTTCTGGAAAACGCCTTCCTGTTGTTTTTCATATTGGAGCAAGGGCACTCACATCTCATTCCCTAAATGTTCATGCCGGACACGACGATGTTATGGCCGTGACTGACTGCGGCTGGGGCATGCTATTTGCCAGAAATGCACAAGAAACCGGAGATCTGGCTCTTATTGCAAGACGTACTGCAGAAGACAGCCATACTCCATTTCTTAATATTATGGATGGTTTTCTCACCACGCATACCATTCAGAATGTGAAACTCCCTGAGCCGGGGCTGATGGATACTTTTGTTGATGAGCCTCAGAAAAAACTGATAAACTTCATGGACCCCTATCATCCTGTAATGTCTGGTGTAGTACAGAATCAGGATTCCTATATGAAAGGCAAAATTGCCCAGCGCAGCTATACGGACAAAGTTGAATCCAACCTGATAAACGCAATGGATGAGTTTTTTCAGCTCACCGGCCGCAGATATGAGCTTATTGATACCTGTCAGATTGAAGATGCTGAATATGTGCTTGTGGGATTGGGAACTCTGGGTGAAACTGCTCAGGCATGTGTAGATTATTTAAGAAATGAAAAAAGAATAAAAGTGGGTGTCCTTCATGTCACATCTTTCCGGCCATTTCCTGGCAAACAAATTGTTAAGGCATTAAAACATACAAAAGCAGTTACAATATTTGAGCGGATGGATAATCCTCTGGCTGAGAGCAATCCTCTCACTATGGAAATCAAAGCGGCATTTGCAGATTTTTCATCCCATCCTGATGATGATAGTATACGGATACCAAAAATCTATTCGGGCTCTGCTGGTCTTGGCTCAAGGGATATTCGCCCTGCTGATATTATTGCCGTATTTGAAAATATGATTAATGACGGAAAACGCTATTTTGCTATTGGTATCGATCATGAACTTTGCCTGAGCACTGGAGATCATGTGGATATACGCCCAAAGGGATCATTTTCCATGCGGGGACATTCTGTCGGCGGTTACGGATCAGTTACTACCAATAAAATTATGGCAACCATTGTGGCTGACCTTTTTGATATGTATGTCCAGGCATACCCAAAGTATGGTTCTGAGAAGAAAGGCCTTCCAACCACCTACTATCTTACTATCAGCCCGGAACCGGTGAAAATGCATAATGAACTGGAATTTGTGGAATTTGTACCCCTTAACGATGTGAATGCTTTTAATCTGGCCAATCCCTTAATTGGATTGAGTAAAAATGGACTCCTTTTCGTTCAAACTCACAAAACAGACCCAGAAGATATATGGAGCGATTTTCCTAAATGGGCACAGAAAAAAATACGAGAAGACAAGATCAGGGTACTGGCCTTGGATACAGTGAAAATTGCCCGGGAAGTATCCAGCCGGTCTGACCTTCTCCAGAGGATGCAAGGGATTGTACTACTAGGTATTTTTCTAAAATCCACTCCATTTTTAAAAAAATCCGGCATCAGTGAAAAACAATTAATGAAAGGTGTAGAAAAATCCATTAGAAAGTATTTTGGAAAACGGGGAGAACAGGTGGTTCAGGATAACTTGAATGCCGTGAAACGGGGATTTACCGAAGTTTTTGAAATCCAAAGAAACGTGATTGAAACGAACATGAAAAAAGGGTTCATAGCATGAGTACAATAAACGTTTCAAAACAAAATCTGAAAACAGCTTTTGATATCCTGGATGTAGAAGATTTTAATGAAAGAATAATCGGTGCTTATAATGATGGATCAGCCGAGCTGGGACTTCCGGCAGATGACAGCACTGCAAGGAGCCTGATCCCTATCGGAACAGGCCAGCTTCGTGACTTCAGCTATATTGCTCCAAATATTCCAAAGTTAAATGCTGAAAACTGTGTGGGCTGTATGGAATGTGTCACCCAGTGTCCCGATACAGCTATACTAGGCAAAGCGATCCCAGAACAAGATTTGAATAAAAAACTGTCTGATGCAGATGATTTTACTGCTTCTCACTTTGCAAATACGAAAAAATTCTATGACACTCCGAAAAAACAGGGGAAAGAACCTGCCAAGTTCGGAATATTTATTGACCCCACCAAATGCAAGGGGTGCGCCGAATGTGTGGATGCATGCGGTGATCATAATGCCCTTAAAATGATTCCCAAAGTTGACGATACCATACCAAAGTATAACCGTACATTTGAGTTCTATAAATCTGCAGGCCCAACACCACATGAATATATTAATGAAAAAGTACTGGTGGATATGATGCTGGCAGAAGAATCCATGCTATATGTGGGCGGAGCAGGATCCTGTATGGGCTGTGGAGAGGGAACCGCTCTGAGAATGATGCTTGCAGCTACGGGATTTGTTTATGGAAAGGAAAGCATTGGCCTTGTAGCAGCAACCGGTTGTAATACAGTCTATGGATCAACGTATCCCTATAACCCATATTTGGTGCCATGGACCAACTCGCTGTTCGAAAACAATTCAGCCGATGCTATGGGCATACGTGCCCGTTGGGACCAGATGGGATGGCAGGATAAAAAAATATGGTGCATCGGAGGGGATGGAGCCATGGTGGATATTGGATTCCAGTCTATGTCTCGCCTGTTGGCATCGGGGATGGATATTAACATTATCATACTGGATACTCAGTCATATTCCAATACTGGTGGACAAGCCTCTACTGCAACATTTCAAGGCCAAGAAGCAAAAATGTCGTTTCATGGTAAGAAAATCCATGGTAAAACTGAACGAAGAAAAGAAATTGCCAATATTTGTATGATGCATCCGGATGTATTTGTAGCTCAAACTACAGCAGCACATACCAATCACTTCTACAAAGCCATCATGGCAGCCAATGAATATCCTGGTCCTGCAGTTATAAATGTATATACTACTTGCCAACCGGAACACGGTGTTGCAGATGATAAGGCCATGTATCAGGCAAAACTAGCTGCCGATTCACGGGCATTTCCTGTATTTATCTATGACCCAAGGGGAGGAGATCGAATATCAGAACGCCTATCACTGCAGGGAAATCCTGCAAAAAACAAAGATTTCTATGTAAACCCAAAAACAGGTGAACAAATTGATTTCTTATATTTTGCTAAAACGGAAGGTCGTTTTTCCAAACATTTTGATAAGGATGGGAGTGCAGATGAATCACTACAGCTTTCTCAAGAGGATCGGCTGGCCAACTGGCATTTGTTACAGGAACTTGCCGGAGTAATATAAATCTTCTAACATTAGGGGAGTAATAATGGAACATAGTTATACACTTAAAGATGGAACGGAACTGATTATCCGCAATCTCACCATGGATGATTTTCAACTATCATATAACTTTTTTATATCCATACCAGAAGAAAAGAGAAAATACTTCCGCAGCGATGTCACCCAGAAAAGTCATCTTGAGAAACGTATTAAAGACGCAGATTTAGGATCCATTATTCGTCGGGTTGCACTATATAATGGTAAAATTATTGGTGATAGTTCTCTGGAAATTGCAACAAGTGACTGGAAAGCTGGCGAAGCCCAGCTCAGGCTGGTAATTTCTCCCAAGCATATAGGCAAAGGAATCCAGTATGCCCTGGCAAAGGATCTCTATAATATTGCTCATGAGCGGCATTTAAATAAGATCATCACTAAATTCATGCGTCCTCAGAAAGATCTGATGAAAATTTATGAAAAGCTAGGTTTTAAGACTGAAGGTATTCTTCCGGATTACGTGGTGGATCAGATCGGTGATGAACAGGACCTTGTATTCATGATAGCCACCCTAGAAGATATGCGTAAAGCCTATGATTTTATCGGCGACTGGATTCATGGTGACCATACAACAATCGGTGCGGGGGAAATGTAGAAGATCCATGTATGCAGTTCCCTGCCATCAGTTACTAATGTAACGAAACCTATTCTTCCAACTGATCTGGCTATAAATATTAACAAGGAAAAATGTCCTCATATTTGAGGATTTTTTTTAATTTTCAATTATTTCTTGTATGTAATTCAATATCAGTTATAATATATGCATATATGCGCATAGATAAAAATAAATGTTGTGATAGTAAACTTTTAAAAAGATGCCGTTTTTTGTTGAAGAAAAATCTATTTAAAGTTTTTAATGATGAAAGCAGACAGAAGATATTTATCATTTTGTTTTCTGGTGGTGCAATGACGGTAAATGAAGTGTGCAAAGAGATAAACATAAATCAATCTAATGTTTCTAGGCATCTTAAATTAATGAAAGAGTATGGAGTAGCCAAATCCAAAAAGAAGGGAAGAGAAATTTACTATTGTTTAAATTTGAATGAGCTAAAACAATACTTTAGAAATCTATTTAGTGTATTCGATAACTGTTGTTGAAATTAATAAAGGAGTAAAAATGGGAAAAGAAAAAAGTAAAAAAGTATGTTGTTATCTAGGTGGTGCTTGTGATTTAGTCTGTTTTGTATTTGGTTCATATCTATTTAGTTTAGCTTTAATTGGAAAAACTTGCACAGCAGTTGCATGTAGTGCATGTTGTGGATGTTTGAGTAGTTTAGGACTTCCTTTAATTGCATTGGGGTTTGTAATTAGATCGTGGTGTGGCAAGTGCTGTGCATCTGATTGCTGTGATTCAAACTCTGGATCTTAAAGAATATAATAAAAATTAAACAATTAACAGCATCCTGCTTTGGGAGCAGGGTATTAAACCCACCTCTCCAGCTCTTCCTTCCTCACCCAGTTAGCATATAAATAATTAGCAGAAACAATAAGCCCCCAGAATTGGGGGCTTTTGTTATTTTACGACAAACTGCTTGTCACGTATTTGACACGGTGTATAGCTAAGTACTTGTTTTTATTGACCTATTGTCGGGCTCATAACCCGAAGGTCGGAGGTTCAAATCCTTCTCCCGCTACAAAG
>CAJWIT010000079.1 GCA_913041945.1 uncultured Fidelibacterota bacterium | reverse complement strand
GCTTTAATATGGTCTCCTGCTAATACACCCAATCCGCCGCTGTATGTTGGTAGACTGGAAGAGATTCCAATTTCAGCACTGAAATAGGCAATCTTGTAGTCGAAAGCAGTCATTTAGCCCATCCTACCGCTCTCTTGAGTCAGACTTCGCATGCGTTCAATCATCCCATCTGAAAGCAAATCCTGGTTGAAACGCCATACCCAGTTCCCTTCAATCGTTCCAGGAATATTCATGCGGGCTTCTGAATCGAGACCGAGAATATCCTGAAGCGGAATGATGGATGTATGCGCCTTGGATTGTAAGGCCAATTGAATCATATCCCAGTTTATTTCTGATCCATCTGTACCGAGATAGCTCAGAACTCTGGCACGTTCTTCTGTGATCTCATCGGCGGTCTGTGTAACTGCTGTGCCCGGGTCATCATGAAACCAGCCGAGTGTCGTGTTATTATCATGGGTGCCAGTATAGACCACACAATTTTCCGGATATTCATCCGGCAAATATCCATTTCCTCGCTCATGGGAATCAAAGGCAAATTGAAGTATTTTCATGCCTGGCAAATGATATTTTCCTCTTAATACGGCAGCTTCCGTTGTCGCTTCGCCAAGATCCTCGGCAAAGATTGGTTTTCTCCCAAGCTTACGAAAAAAGGTGTCAAATATCTTTTCTCCAGGGCCTTTCACCCACCTGCCATTCTGTGCCGTTTTACTTTCAATAGGTACTTCCCAGTATTTCGCAAAACCGTTGAAATGATCAATTCGAACAATATCCACCATGTCATACAGTTTTTGCAGGCGCTTTGTCCACCAGGAATACCCAGACTTATGGTGTGTATCCCACTTGTAGATAGGATTCCCCCACAATTGACCTGTTTCACAAAAATAGTCAGGCGGACAGCCTGATTGTACGGCCATATTACCGTCTTCATCAAGCTGGAAGAGTTCCTGGTTCGCCCAGACATCAGAACTATCGTAAGAAACATAGATAGGAATATCTCCTACAATTTTTACACCCTTTTTATGTGCATATTTTCTTAGACGATGCCACTGGTCATCAAAGAGGAACTGCGCTATTTTCTGTCGCTGAATCGCTGCCTCATATTGATGACGGGCAGACTGCATCGCATTATATTCACGGTGGGCATACTTTGGGTCCCAATCCATCCAGGCAGCCCCATCATGCGCATCTTTAAGTACGGTAAATAAGGAATAATCATTAAGCCAATAACCATTCTTTTCACAAAATACTTCCAAAGCTGCTTTTTTTTCTTCCGAAGCACACTTGCTGAATCTCCTACAAACAATGTTGAGAATATGAGCACGATCTGGCGCAACTTTTTTAGCGTCATATTTGTGTACAGGATATTTTTTCAGTCCGTTCAAATCACTTCTATTTAAGTACCCTTCCTCAATAAGCGCATCAAAACTGATCAGCATTGGATTGTTTGCAAAGACAGAAACTGTATTATAGGGACAGTTGCCGTATCCCGGATCTCCCAGGGGCAATATTTGCCACAAGCGTTGTCCCATTTCAGAAAGTCTGTCTATAAAACGAAAAGCTTCCGGACCGATTTCACCAATCCCGTACCTGCCCGGAAGGGAGGTGATATGGAGCAGAATACCGCCAGTTCGTGGATATATCATGGGATTACAGTCTAAAGATTGAAAGAAGGGTCAATCAGCTTGGTTTATCAGTTTTTGAAAATCCAGTTCCTGGGTTTGGATTTTTCCATCTACATCTTCTCTGTAAAGAGTTAACGTTGTACCCGGATCTTCAGCAACAGTCCATTCAACCCCATTTATAATAATAGAATCCCCCACAGAAATGGATTCTACTTCTGTTCTTGTGCTTATGTTCAGGTCTATTATCTTCATGGTAGCATTCCTGTTCAGATTTTTGCGAGTAGATTTTCTAAATGAATATCCGGTTTGCTCATCATTTGTTTTACGATCGGATTCGGATCGAAATTCAATCGCCGACCGGCCAATGTGATATCCAGAATGATGTGATTCGCGGCTATTTCTGTAATGGCTTTATTTTCTGTCAAAATAGCCCGGCTGTCATCGTGTTCTAAAGTGCTTCCCATCACAGTAGCTTTTCGATCCGAGACTAAAATTATTTTTGGATTCCACACTTTTAACACGTCTTCCTCATTCAAACCATAACTTACCGTCTTACCAATATCCTCCGGAAGCTTACACCAAGAAAACAAGATGATGTCAACACCATTTTTTATTGCCTTTTTAAGTTCTGATTCTAATAAAATGACTTCTTTATGCCACACACTCAGGAATATCTGCTCTTTCGAACGATTAATAATTTCTTTTGCTTTAATAATTAAATTGCGATATCCGTGCAAATGCCAAAAATCAAATGTTTCTTCATCCATTTCCATTTTATCCAGAGCTAGTTTTAAATCCTCAATCTGGTTTTCATGCAAATTTTGAAGATGTTCAATTAGAGATGAGGGGGAAAGTGGAATATATCTTTTTGGATTACCGCCTTCCGAACTCACAATACCCATTTTTTCCATGCGGGTTAGCGTGCCATAAATAGCAGAACGGGGTATTGCTGAATATTTACTTACTTCGTAGCCGGTGGCCGGGTTGCTATTTACTAAACTCAGGTAAGCTTTAGCCGCATTTGCCGAAAAACCAAACCTCTCGAGCAACGTGCTTATTTCTCTCTCAATATTAGCCAATTTGGTTATTGTATGTTTATTATAGGGTTAAATTGTGTTGATTGCTTTTGAGTAATATACTTAATTTAATAACAGTAACTCAATAGTGAGTCACTAATTTTTAAATTAATGAAGAATTTTTTTTCAATCTGTATTTTTTTCTTAGCAGTCTTTATATCACCTATAAAGAGTTCCGAAACCTATCACATTAATCATTTAGAACCCCCATTCTGGTGGGTTGGGATGGCGGATAATAAACTGCAGCTAATGGTTCATGGCAAGAATATTTCGGACCTGGAACCAGAAATTTTCCACACTGGAATAGAGATTAATCAAGTACATAGGTTAAGTAATCCAAATTACTTATTTATTGATCTATTTTTATCAGAAGAAGCAATGCCTGGTGAATTCGATATCATCTTTAATGAGGAAGGGCAGCCTAAGACAAAATATAACTATACACTGCTAAAAAGAGAACCGGATTCAGATGGCCGGCAAGGGTTTTCACCAGCAGATGTCATTTATTTAATTACGCCTGATCGCTATGCCAATGGAGATCCCGGCAATGATTCATCCTCACAGTTGAAGGAAAAACAAAATAGGTTAAAGAAAAACGGTCGACACGGTGGCGATATTCAGGGGATCATTGATCATCTAGATTACATTTCTGATATGGGCTTTACCCAGATTTGGTTAAACCCAGTTTTAGAGAATGACCAACACACTTATTCTTATCATGGTTATTCAACCACAGACTACTATAATATCGATGCAAGATTTGGTAACAACGAACTTTACAAAGTTCTTTCTAAAGAAGCTAAAAAGAGAGGAATCGGGTTGGTGATGGACCTGATCTTAAACCACATAGGCTCTGAACATTGGTGGATGAAGGATCTACCTACTATAGACTGGATAAATAATGATGGTAAGTTTGTTAGATCAAACCATATTCATGAATCTGTCCATGATCCACATCTGACGGAATCACAGAGGGATCTATTCACCAGTGGCTGGTTTGTTGAGACCATGCCCGACCTAAACCAGAATTATACGTTTTTGGCAAATTATTTGATACAAAATTCAATTTGGTGGATAGAATATGCTGATCTATCAGGTTTTCGTATTGATACATATCCTTATATAGATAAAAATTTTCTTTCTATCTGGAGCAAAAGAATATCGACAGAGTATCCCCGATTCAATTTTGTAGGCGAAGAATGGTCAAGCAATCCTACAATGGTCTCATACTGGCAGAAAGGAAGCAACCGTTATGATGATTATGATTCATATATACCTAGTATGATGGATTTCCCATTGCAAGAAGCACTTGTTAATGGTTTATTGGGTAGTGAGGATTGGAATAGTGGTATTGTAGATATTTATCGTGTTATATCAAATGATTTTCAATATGGAGATCCACACAATCTTGTAGTATTTGCTGGGAACCATGACATGAAAAGAATTTATTCCCAATTGAATGAGCAAATGGATCTCTACAAGATGGCAATGACAATCATAAATACAGTTAGAGGGATACCACAGATCTACTATGGAACAGAGATAGCTATGTCAAGCACAGGTGACCATGGAGCTTTACGCAAGGATTTCCCTGGTGGCTGGCCAGGGGATAAAGTAAATGCATTCACTGGTATATCACTAAATAATAAAGAATTAGAAGCACAGAATTTTATAAGAAAATTATTAAACTGGCGTAAGGAAAATATTGCCATAACCATGGGTAATATGATTCATTATCCAGTGAAAAATGGCATATATGTTTATTTTAGAAGCTATAATGAGGCACTGGTTATGGTGATCATAAATAATAATAAAAGATCAAAAAGAATCGATCCTAATCGCTTCAATGAAGTTATAGCTGAAAAAAAACAAGGAATAAGTATTTTGGATAATAAAGTATATGATCTTACAACCAAAATTAATCTCCCCGGTAAAGGTGCTCTTATCCTCGAGGTCGACTAAGGGAAATAATGCAACAATTTAATAAATACTTTTTCTTTCGGTTGTCCTTGGATCAGCGATTAATTGCAGTCATTTTTACAATCACTTTCTTTTCCTGTGATCAAGCAAATACCCCAGGATTAGCAGAGATTGATGGTGACATTATTACCCTCAATTCTTACCTCCAGCGGTATCAATCTTTTCTGTCAAAAACACACCAACCTGATAATCTTTCGAATCGCTACGCCCTATTGAATTCGTTAGTTGATGAAGCAATGCTAATGGAATATGCTGAAAAAAAAGGAATCCCAGAAAAGATAGCCAAATCCCCCCAGATGGAAAAAGACAAAGGCCAACTCTTACTGAATGCATTCTATAAACAAGAGATCGATCCTCAACTGATAGCAGGAGAAACAGAATTAAGAAGAATGTACACCTGGTCCAAATCTTCAATTCATGTTAGGCACCTTTTTTCAAGGACCAGAGAAGGAATATTAGATATCCAGGATCAATTGGATTTAGGCAATTCCTGGGAGAAGCTTGCTTCGAACTGCTTCACAGATTCTCTCCTTTCATCCAACGGTGGTGACCTGGGATTCAGGGAGTTGGGAGACCTGGATCCAGCCTTTGAACAGGTTGCTTTTCAATTAAATGATGGGGAAATTTCTCCACCAGTTATGACAGGAGATGGATACAGCATTATCCAACTTCTGGAAAGAAAATACGATCCATTCCTCATTGAAAATGAATATTTACACATGAAAGACCGATTAGACATTATTGCCAAGACTTATAAAAAACGTCCTGCCATCCGTGAATATACTGATCGGGTTTACAATCAATTAAGGCTCGTATTTAATCACGAAAATCTATTACAACTACTGCCTGAAATTAAATTATTAAAAGGTAAGTCTGTGGAGATAAAATTCGTCTTGTCCGATATTACTATTGTAAAATCAATGTCACTGAATACATATTGGACATCTACAGATATTCTGGAAAAATGTAGAACCTTATCACAGGAAAAAATCGCTCGGATCAATTCAGTTGAGAATGCAAAATCTATCATATCGGGTTTATTGATCAGGGAAGTGCTTCTTAAAAAAGCGGTTGAAGCAAATCTCCACCATGATAAGGATTTTATGGAACAGGTTGATGAATTAAAAAAGCAGCATACTATCCAAAATATATTTTATG
>CAJWIT010000078.1 GCA_913041945.1 uncultured Fidelibacterota bacterium | reverse complement strand
GTAGAAGATACATACTACCAGACATTATTTCCTGATGCATTTAATAATGCTTTGTACTCTTTTGACGGATCATATTCACCTGTAGAATATTTGGTATTAGGGACAGGATACCTGATACGCCTTTCTGATGGTGGAACAGTAGAATTTTCTGGTACAACAATAGATGAGCTTACCATATCTCTCACAGAAGGCTGGAACCTTATTTCTGGCATCTCAACATCTTTACCAGTAGATGTGTTGTACAATTCAGGTTTGGTGGTCTCAAATGGCGTCTACGCTTTTGATGGCAGTTATTACAATGCGTTGACCATAGATCCAGGGATGGGCTATTGGGTAAGGGCATTAGCTGATGGAGATGTGACTTTGTCCAGTTCAAGTTCCATGGGAAGAACAGTACCAATAGTGAATCACTTTTTAGGTGCAAATACCTTAGAGCTTTCTAACGGAACTCACTCATCTACACTCTACTTTGGCAAGGATGTGCCGGAAGGAGAGGAACTCAGCTACAGTTTGCCTCCCACATTCCCGCAAATGGCGTTTGATGTTCGTTTTAATGGAGATATGAAATACGCTTTTGAGTCTGGTGATATAGAAGTATTAAATACATCTGACAATCTTACCATTAGCTACGATGTGGTCTTAGATGCTGGTGAGCATATGAACTGGGTGCTTGGTTCTTCCGGTGGTGAAGAATACATTCTTGAAGGCACTGGGACGATTACAATTCCATCATCAGAAAGATTTGTTTTAAACAGAGGATCTGTGATCCCCATCACATTTGCACTCCATCAAAACTACCCCAATCCTTTCAACCCAATCACAAGCCTCAGATACGACCTTCCAGAACAGGCACAGGTTACACTTACAGTATACGACCTGATGGGCAGGGAAGTAGCACAACTGGTTAACATCACTCAAGACGCAGGCTACAGGTCAGTTCAGTGGAATGCTACTGATTCCTTTGGCAAACCAGTAAGCGCAGGAGTCTACCTCTACCAGGTTCGTTCTGGTGAGTTTGTGCAGACCAGGAAGATGGTGCTGCTCAAATAAATAGACCTGTTGAGCGTTTTCGCCAACCGGCGGAGGAGATGAGTGGTGCTTTGGAACAAATGAATTCCAATAAAGAAAACCCCGCTTTTTTTACCTATTTTTTTCCAGTCCATAATGAGAAGATCAGATCAATTATGAATGATTGTGATACAGATCACATATTTTTTACACCATTTCTTCAGTCTGTCATTTATTTTCAGTAATTTCGCTTCCTATTTTGATAAAAAATAAAGAAAGCAAACACATTGATAATTTTTAATTTATTCTTTTTTAAGAGGTGTTGATCCTATGTGGCCTGTAATTGTTGATTTTGGCAATGTTACTCTTTTTGGGAAAAGCATACACCTGGCGATCTATTCTTATGGGTTCATGCTGGTTGTTGCCTTTTATTCCTGTTATTTTCTTTTATCTAAAGATTTAAAACGTCTTGGCTATGAGGCTAAGCTTGCTTCGGATATTACTTTTTTTGCCGCAGTAGGAGGGATTGCAGGCTCAAAAATATATTACCTGCTTGAAAACCTGGCAAAGGTCATAGAAGATCCTTTTGGGATGATTTTCAGCGGTTCCGGGCTTGTATTTTTAGGCGGGCTAATGGGAGGGACACTGGGTGTGACTTATGTGATTCGAAAGAATCAGCTTAACTGGCTGACCTTCGGAGATATTGTAGCCCCATTGCTTATTCTTGGGTATGCCATTGGGCGAATCGGATGCTTTTTGGTGGGTGATGATTACGGGCTGCCAACGAATATGCCCTGGGGAATGTCCTTTGAAAATGGTCTGCCCCCTACAACATACTCTGTGATTGAACGGTATTATCCCTGGGTTGATCTGGCAGGCTTTAGTGAAGGACTCCTCAAGGTTCATCCAACTCAACTTATGGAAACCTGTATTGGATTCATTATTTTCTTTTACCTCTGGAAAAAGCGTACAGCCATTTCAGCAGTAGGAAGTCTGTTTTTTACGTATCTTATTCTTGCCGGTGCAGAACGGTTTTTCATGGAATTTATTCGCTTGAACTCAAAATATATTTTTATTTTTTCCGGAGCCCAGGTTATTTCAATCATCATGATCATTTCAGGAACATATTTTCTGATGAATCCGTTTAACGGGCATGTTCAAGAAACCGAATCCTGAAACCTTTTTGAAAAGTTTCAAATACACTTCCCAGTTATCGAAGCGATGACGTATGTTTCAAGAGGGAAAAGGAACTCTCTTTCACTCTGATTGAAACAATGATATTCCACAAAAAAGATATTCATTTTGCAGGTAGACTCTCATGAAGAAGGCTATCATCAAATTGCTGGAAGCCAATCCTGGGTATCAATTCACCCAGCGCGAATTATTGAAACGGCTTAAAATTCAAACAGCAAAAAGAAAAAAATTCCGATACATTCTGAACTCTCTAGTGGAAAAAGAAAAGAGAGTACGGCTGAAAGGCAATACATATTCCATATCTCAGAAAAACAGGTCAATCCAGGGGAGGCTGAGTATTACTCAAAAAGGATTTGGGTTTTTGATTACTGAGCCTGATCAACCTGATATTTTTATCGGCCGCCGGAATATTCGTGATGCAATTGATGGTGACAGTGTTCTTGTTCGGGTTCGCAATGGATCAAAAAGAGATCGACCCCGTGGGGTTGTTATAGATGTTCTGGAACGGAAAACCGATCGATTTATTGGAACCGTCGTGCACAAAGGAAAAAGTGACTGGTTAACCATTACACCTTTCACCCCGGAACGGAAAATTCTTATCCAAAAAGCTAAATCGACAGACTATAGGGATGGACAAGTTGTGGTTGCTGATGTACTCAATTGGGGAACATCTGTTAATCCAATACTGGTTAAAGTTGTTAAGGTGATCGGCGATGGAGCTGATGCTGGAAATGATTTTCAAATCATTCTGGAGAAGCATGGGTATACAGTGGATTTCCCTCAAAATGTAGAACAATCTGCACGGAACTGCAGTGTGGATTACATTAAAAAAGAAACTCCACATCGTCGGGATTTACGATCTGTTCAATCGTTCACTATTGATCCTGAAACCGCACAGGATTTTGATGATGCTTTATCAATAGAAGTAACTGGAAACGGGATTAAGCTTGGGGTGCATATTGCAGATGTGAGCCATTTCATTACACGGGGATCCCCGCTTGACCTGGAAGCCTTCAAACGCAGCAACTCCGTTTATTTTAGCGAGGGTGTTGTTCATATGATTCCGGAAACCCTTTCCGGGGATCTTTGTTCCCTGAAACCTGATGAAGATCGATTGGCCATGACTGCCCTTATTGATCTTGACAGGGATTGGAATGTTACCCGTTTCGATGTATTTCCTTCTGTTATCCGAAGTTGTTGTCGATTCACTTATAAAATGGTTCAGGAAATCCTGGATGAGAAAAAAACTCATTCACTCAAAGACAAAATAAAGCTGTTGGAAAAACTGAGCAAAAACCTCTTTAAAAAGCGAACGGAAATGGGAAGTATTGATTTTGATATCCCAGAACCGATATTTTCGATTGGTAAAGAAGGAATTCCCCACGAAATACGGCCCAGTGAACGTCTCCAAAGCCATAGGATTGTAGAAGAATGTATGTTATTGGCAAATCGCCTGGTGGCGGAACGATACGGTATAATCAACGGCAAACCTGCACCTTTTGTTTACAGGACTCATAAGAAACCAAAATCTGAAGATATCACATCATTTCTCCTATTGTTAAAACGGATAGGGTTTTCCTTACAGAAAAAACATGACCCTCACACATCCAGGGGTATGAGGGATATCCTTGAAGATGTGGAAGATTCGGCCTATAAAGGCCTGATTGAATCAGTTGCCCTGCGTGCCATGTCCAAGGCAAATTATTCTGTAGAGCGCAGGGGACATTTCGGACTGGCCTTCCAGCATTATACCCATTTTACCTCTCCCATTCGAAGATATCCTGACCTGCTGGTGCACCGGCGGATTAAAGATATTCTTGAGAAAAAAACAGTAAAAACACAACATCTGATGGAATTTCTCCATTCCGCATTGGACCAGGCCAATCAAATGGAGTTAAGAGCTCTAAATGCAGAAAGGGAATATATCAAAATCAAGCAGTTTCGTTGGCTGAATGAGAGAATAGGCGATTCATTTAATGGAATTATTTCCGGAGTGACACATTTTGGAATTTTTGTTGAATTAGAAGAATCTTTGGCAGAAGGTCTGGTTCATATAGACAGCTTTGAAGATGATGATTACAGTTTTGATGAAGATCATTATTGCTTGCGTGGACGTAAGAGCAAAAAAGAATACCGTTTAGGTGATGAAGTAGTTGTGGGAGTCCTGGATGTGATCATTGAACGCCAGAGAGCTAACTTCACAATTGAAAGTTAACTAGGTTGTGATGATTTCAAGAAATCCAGTGTTCCTTTTTTCAGTTTTGTTGATTTTGATAAGCGGATGCAGTACAAAACGCGAGTCCCTTGGTTCGGACAATGAAATTATTGTTATCGCATCAATTGAAGATCAGGAAGATATTCGTAATGTACTGGAAAAAATATTTTCCGACACATTGTATACACCAGAACCGGAACCATTTTATAAAATGAAATTCGTTAGTCCGAAAGGATTCAACAATCTTAAGCGTCAAACAAATCTGGCGGTTGCTTCAATTGGAGATAACCTGCTCAACCCGGGAACAAATTTGGTAAAAAACCTATTAGGTAAAGACAACTATGAACGAACAATAGACGGCGGTGATCATTTCATATTCACTGAAGATCAATTTGCCAAGGGTCAGTTGTTCATGATTTTAAGCGGACAATCCAAGGATGATATAATCCAGGATATACGGGGAAAAGAAGAATGGGTCAGATCCCGGTTCAATGAAAACTTTAACAGAAAGCAGAAAAAATACCTTTTTGATCAAATGCGGAGAAAAGATGTGGAAGAGGATTTTATGAAAAAATACCAGTGGAGTCTTAACATTCCCTGGGGATGGGAAATTATCCAGGAAAAACCTGACTCAAACTGGGTCTGGCTAGGGAGGGAAATGCCCTACCAGTGGGTGTCAGTTCACTGGGAAGAAGGCCTGACTGCCTCTGATTCGCTGAGTGCTGCAGAGGTGGGATGGAATTTTCCACAAAAGTTTTATGGACATATTCGGTACCATCCCTATAAATTTAACATTCAACAGACTCGTTTTCTTCATTGGACTGGTTGGAAGGTTACAGGTATATGGGAATCTGAACAAGAAGCTCAGGGAGGACCGTTTATCAGTTATATTATCTTCGATGGAGTCACTGACAGGACATATCATATTAATATCCTCATATTTTATCCTGGAAATGATAAAAGTATATATTTACGGCAAATGGATTTGATTGCTCATTCCTTTCGTGTGAGGAAAGAATAATTATGAAGAAAAAAGTCCTGGTAACAGGCGCCTTCGGGCAGTTGGGAAATGCAGTGTTAAAGAAATTTCAGGATGTTGATATGTTAGCGACCGATCTTTTTATTCCGGAATTTTCTTCAGGATCTTATTCCAGTGAGATTCTGGATGTAACGAAACCTGAGGGTGTTGAAAATATTGCAAACCGCTTTCAGCCGGATGTTGTATTGAACCTTGCGGCGATGACGGATGTAGACGGTTGTGAAATAAATCCTGAAGTTGCCGAAAAAATTAATTCGGAGAGTGTACGAAATTTTCTTGAGGTATTTGATGGAACATTTATCCACATTTCAACAGACTATGTTTTTAACGGGAAGACAGGACCCTACGATGAAGAGGATGTGCCGGATCCAATCAATATATACGGAAAGACGAAACTTTCGTCAGAAAAATATGTGATGGAACATCCAAATCCCTGGTGTATTGTACG
>CAJWIT010000077.1 GCA_913041945.1 uncultured Fidelibacterota bacterium | reverse complement strand
TGAACTGATTCAACAATTCAGTGTTGGTATCAGTTTAGGAGATATTTGGTTTATTAAAAGGAGAGCAAGATAAACATGAGACAGGTTATAACTTTTCCTAAGTTGTGGTTAGCATTTGTTGTTGTACTATTTGTTTCTATGTGTGTGCCCCCCGAAATGGATCCTGAGGAAAAAGATCGTGCTGAACAAGCACGATTAGACTCCTTGAGAGAACTCAGATGTCCCCGATTAATGAGTAGTGCGGCTGAATATTACCGCAATCAAGATTGGGAAGCTACAGTACAAATTTATAGAGAGATTGATGAACTTGGCTGTGATGAATTTGATCCCGTGTTGGCACCTCCTGAAGAAATTTATTTATATTATGCAATTGCTCACGAATATTTAAGTCATTTTGAAAACTCTGAAGAAGTCCTTTTGAAAGGATTGCAGAAACTTCCGGGAAGTATTGATTTACGAAAACGCTTGGCATATTCTTACAAAAAGCAGGGGAAATTTGATCACTATATTGTTGAATTAGAGAAAATAATGGATAGGGCGCCTGATGATTTGCAAAATATGATTGAGTTATCTAAGGTTTATGGTGAAAATAATCGATATGAAGACCAGATTGATGTTCTACGCCTCCTTTTAGAAAAAGACCCCAACAATGAAATATATCAGGGTGAAATGAAAATAGCCCTAGAACAGGTTGGCGAAGATCCTTTGGATTATATTCGAGAACTTTTCGAAAGGAATCCTGAGAATACTGCTTACGGTCTGGATTTTTCTGATAGATTATTATCAGCGGATAGACCAGAAGAAGCAGTGGATGTTTTAAAGAAGGTGATCAGATTTGATAGAAACAGTAAGATTGCCTACAGGAAATTAGCTCAAGCATATTCTGAAATTGATGATTTGGAAAACGCCTCAAGAGTTTATGAGGACTTATTAAAACTTGATCCAAGGGATCTCCATATAATTGTCCAAACTTCTAAATTGTATATAGAGTTACAGAATTTTAGAAAAGCCTTACTCTGGGCAGATAAAGCTATTCAGGTATCAAAATCGTCAGGTCAGGGTTTTGGACAAAAAGGAAACGTCTATTATAAGGCTTTCCAATCCTGTCGGTCCACTGATATTACTAATGATGATCGAATTGTGGCTTCGTTGGCATATAAATATTTTCAGTTAGCAGAAGAAAATAATTATACACATTATTCTGGTTCAGCAGCTTGGTTAAAAGAGAATGAAACGCTGTTTTCACGAGCCAACTGGTTTATGATAGATCCTGATAAACAAAGTAAAGGATATTTGTTACCGGAAACAGCATGTTATAATTGGGTGGAAGAACGATTGAAAAAAGATCCCACCTGGTAACAAAAGTCGTTCCTTTTAAGCAAATGAATTTAAAAGATACGGACGGTGAACTATTTGAAATCCTGAATAGAGAAATCAGGAGAGAGGACGAAACTTTGGAGCTCATTGCTTCAGAGAATTTTGTGAGTAATGCGGTGTTGGAAATGGCTGGTGGAGTTATGACGAATAAATACGCGGAGGGGTATCCGGGTAAACGGTATTATGGTGGTTGCCAGTTTGTAGATGAAGCGGAAAACCTTGCAAGGGATAGGGCAAAACAGCTTTTCAATGCAGAATATACCAATGTACAGCCCCATTCCGGTTCACAGGCGAATATGGCTGCATTGATGACATTTCTGGAAAACGGGGATACAGTCATGGGTCTTGACTTGGCTCATGGTGGTCATTTGACTCATGGAAGTCCAGTTAATTTTTCTGGACAATTATTTAATTTTGTCTCCTACCATGTCCATCCTGATACGGGGCGTGTTGATTTTGACGAGGTATGGAATCTTGCCCGAAAATATAAACCAAAAATGATAATCTGTGGAGGTAGTGCCTATCCTCGTTTCATTGAATTTGAGCAGTTTCGGGAGGTAGTCGATGAGGTAGATGCATTTCTCATGGCGGATATCGCCCATCCGGCAGGTCTAGTGGCAATGGGTTTGCACCCCTCTCCAATTCCTTACTGTGATGTAATTACGACAACCACCCATAAAACTCTCAGAGGTCCTCGGGGAGGAATGATTATGATGGGTGAGGATAGAGAAAATCCTTGGGGGAAAGTTGCTCCGAAGTCCGGCCGAGTGAAAATGATTTCAGAATTGATTGACTCCATGGTGATGCCGGGTATTCAGGGTGGACCTCTCATGCATATCATAGCCGCTAAAGCTGTAGCTTTTGGGGAAGCTTTAAAACCGGAGTTTTCGGAATATGCTCGTCAAATAGTTGATAATGCTAAAAGTATGGCTGAAGAATTTCTTTCCAGAGGATATCATCTTGTTTCTGGCGGGACAGATACCCATTTGGTTCTCATTGATCTGACAGAAAAAGGCATCACTGGGAAAAAAGCGGAAAATGCCCTTGAAAAGGTTGGAATTACTGTCAATAAAAATATGGTACCATTTGATCAGAAAAGTCCCTTTATCACCAGTGGAATTCGAATAGGTACACCAGCAGTAACGACTCGCGGGATGAAAGAAGATGAAATGAAAACAATAGTAGCGTTGATTGATAAGGTAATATCTTCCCCAGACAGTGAAGATTTATTATCAACTGTGATGTCTGAAGTGCTGAATCTTTGCGGGGATTTTCCTCTATATAGAGACCTCGTTAGTTAATATTATTCTTAGGAATTTTGATGGCTGAAAGTCACCGGATTTGGAGCCAAAAACTATCAGGAATATTCCTTTTTATTCTATTTACTACTGCGTGTACTCCTGCTTATCTGGTCCGGAACCAACCTAATCTTGCGGAAAATATTTATGCTTTGAAAGTTGACAGAATTGAGAAGCAGGTAGCCCGCAATCCTGATAATCCCGATTTACTTCTGAAGGCTGTTTCCAATTTAACAATATATTCTTATGGTTTCCTGATGGAGAAAGCTGATAGAGAAGTTGTAAAAAATTATCATCAGGGGAAGAAATTATACCATCGTGCACAGAATATTTTTAATCGTGCCAAAGATTATGGGTTAAGAGGAATTAAATTTCATTATCCTGGATTTGATAGTTTGATGGAAGCAACAAAAATGGAATCGTTTACTTTCAAAAAAGAAGATGTTCCATTTTTTTATTGGACTGCTGCAGCTTGGGGTGGAGCCATTTCTGCTAGTAGAGGAGATTTGGATTATGTCGTCGAATTACCTAAAGTTGGTTGGCTTTTAGAACGGGCAATAGATGTAGATTCTGACTGGAATAAGGGGGCGCTCTATTCGGCAATGATTTCATATTCAATGAAGAGGCCTGACCAGGGTGGAAAAGGTGAAAAACTGGCTAGATTGTATTTTAAAAAAGCTATAGAATCATCAGGGGGACATGATTGCAGTCCATATGTAACATTGGCGGAACTTGTTTCAGTAAATAACCAGGATCACAAGGAATTCGAAGAGCTTTTGAAAAAAGCTTTAACTATTGATATTGATATAGATCCGGAATTAAAATTATCCAATATCATTGCCCAGTCCCGTGCCCGTTGGCTTTTAGAACAAAAAGAGGAATTATTTTATTGATATGCTGAAACGTTTATTCAAAAACGCTATTTTTCTCATGATTTTGGTGTCTGTTCTCGTAGCAGGGAAAAAAACTGTAATAAAAATGGCCACACTTGCCCCGGAAGGTACGGATTGGCACGGAATGTTAATGGAAATGGGGCAGAGATGGAAAACCGCAACCGAGGGGAATGTTATTTTACGAATTTATCCCAGTGGTGTGGTAGGTGATGAACGTGATATGATACGAAAAATGCGGATTGGGCAGATCCATGCGGCGGCCATTACCACTGAAGGGCTTTCCGAAATTAATCCTGATGTCAATGTATATATTATCCCCATGTTATTTGACGACTACGATGATGTAGATTGGTTCCGAAAAAAGATTGGGAAAAAACTTGAAGAAGGAATCAAGGAAAATGGTTTTACCCCCTTGTTATGGGCGGATGTTGGTTGGGCGCATTGGTTTACCGTAACACCTATTCAATATCCGGAAGATTTAAAAAAAGCAAAAATATTTACCTGGGCAGGAGATTATAAAGCAGCTGAATTGTGGGGAAAAGGTGGTTATATGGCTGTTCCACTCGCATCAATAGATATTTTGTCCGGGTTACAAACGGGATTAATTGATGCTATCGGTGTAACTCCAATAGCTGCATTGGCATCACAGTGGTTTGGAATTGCAAATCATATGTTGGAAATGAAATGGGGATTATTGACAAGTTCTATAATCATTGACAATCGTATTTGGGACCGAATACCATCTGTCTATCAAAAATCTTTATTGGGGATTGCGCAGGAAATTGGAGCCAGCCACCAGAGGATCCATCGTTATGATGATGATAAATCCATTGAGATTATGAAAAAAAATGGCCTTGTTGTTCATCCTCAGTCTGTGGAAGATCATTTATTTTGGAAGTCGCACTTGAAAACATGGTATCCTGATATTCGGGGCACCTTTATTCCGGAAGATATATTTGATCAGGCGATAGAATTGATGAAGCAGAGAGAATCCAAGTGATACAACTTGTCCAACTGTGAATCGGACAAAAATCCATCTGGTTGAACGGCTGAAATGGGGGGAGGACATTTTGGCTTTAACCGTATTCTTCACGATGGTTTTTATTCCTACTTTTGAGACCATTGCACGATTTGTCAATTTTCGTGGTATTCCAGCTTCCCCGGTACTTGTTCAGCATTTGACCTTATGGATTGGTTTTCTTGGTGCTATTCTTGCAGCCCGTCAGAATAAACTTCTCGCTCTAACAACAACCCCTCTTTTTTCGATTGATGAGCAATTTCATTTTGGGAGATGGATAGCTAAAGTTATCTCTTTTATTGTTGTTCTAACTCTGATGTGGGGTAGTTGGGAATTGGTGAAGGTTGAGTTTGCTTACTCCGTTGATATTGCACCAAATATCCCACGCTGGTTTACCCAGGCTGTCATGCCCTTCTCATTTGGTTTGATCGCTATTCAAATCCTCATCAATAGCACTGAGAATAATTTATACCGTGCTTCCATCCTGATGATGACAGTCTTATGGATAATTATAGGACTAACCGGTGTTTTTCAGAATGAGTATTGGTTGATATGGATTGGTCTTGGAATTTTGAGCGTCTCAGTTCTGTACGGAGCACCAATTTTCGTCGGGTTGGGAGGTGTTGCTGTCCTTTTTTTCTGGGGTGATTTTACACCAATTTCTGCTATACCAGCTGAAATGTACCGAATTGTTGTTTCACCAACACTCCCTACAATTCCTCTTTTCACTTTGGCTGGATATATTTTAGCAGAAAGCGGTGCTTCCCGAAGAATGATTGACGTTTTCAGCAGCACTTTTGGATGGATAAGAGGAGGAACACCGGTTGTGGTTGTTTTGTTATGTGGGTTTTTTACCGCTTTAACCGGGGGTTCTGGTGTAACAATTTTAGCTCTAGGAGGACTTTTATATCCTTTATTAAGAAAATCCGGATATTCAGAATTATTTTCCTTGGGACTTATTACTGTATCTGGATCGTTAGGTTTGTTATTTCCACCCAGTTTGCCTGCCATAATTTATAGTGTAACTGCCGGTGTGTCAGTTAAAGATGTATTTATTGCAGGATTAATTCCCGGAACATTGCTCGTCACCTTTGTTGCTGGTTGGGCTATTCTCAGGGGAGAAAAAGAACGAATAAAGGTACAGTCTTTTCAATGGGATTCAACTGTAAAAAGTCTCTGGATAGCTAAGTGGGAATTGATTATTCCAATCTTGATTCTTTATGGTGTATTTGGTGGATTTACAACGCTGGTGGAAACAGCAGCAATTACGGTAGTATATATCCTTATAATCGAGACATTAATTTATAAGGATTTACCATTGAATAGTCTTCCAAAGATCGTTGTGGATTGTGCAACTCTGGTT
>CAJWIT010000076.1 GCA_913041945.1 uncultured Fidelibacterota bacterium | reverse complement strand
ATCTGCTATCTAACTAAAATAGATGAAGCTGGTACCATTATCTTTAGTGTGGGATTGAGCCATGTGAATCAATCTGTAATCGAGTTAGATGATGGGGATGTTGTAATGGGTGGATTTGGCTTTCGAGAAGGAAATAGTGGCGGCCCCATATCACTTCTTCGTCTGGATCCATCTGTCATAGAATCAAATAATTATTGATCACCAATATGCTTAGAGGTCAGAATGATCAAAGTATATCCATGCCCATGAAAATATTATATGTAAAAAGATTATTCTAATATGCCCTTTTGCTTGTATTTATTCCGATACTTGGAATAGAGTGTTTTATGCCTATCTGATAAATCCACGCGCCTTCCCTGAATAAATGCCATATTCACCTGTGTACGAACATCCAGTATATCGCCATCCGCAATAAAAAGGGTGGCATCTTTACTGGCTTCCAGTGACCCCACCTTTTCTTCCACCCCAAAAATCTCTGCTGGTGACAGGGTGATGGACCGTAAGGCTTCCTTCCATGAGAGACCATAGGAAGCTGCCTTGGCCGCATAATAGGGAAGGTTCCGAATATGAGGTGTCTGGAATGGGGATTCACTATTGGATATACAGAATTTTATTCCAGCTTCATACAATTGAGAGGGAGTAATAAATGCCTGGTCATACTGTTCAAAGCGGCGCATGGGAGTGGAATGAGTCTGCGTATATATGACAGGAATTTCTCTGTCTTTCAAGAGCTGGGTTACCCGCCAGGAATCTTTCCCTCCAACAAGCACCATCTTCACACTTTGTCTCTCAGCCCAGTATACGGCTGCCTCAATCTGCCGGACTTCATTGGCGTGGATAAACACGGGAATTTCACCGGAAATCACCGGCAGCATTCCCTCCAACCGTAAATCATGCTTGAATGAGGGACTCCCGGTTGCTTTGAGCTGTGCATACGCACGGGATTCCTGAATCAAATCATCAATTTTCTGGATAGATTTTAAGCGTGAATCCTTATCCTTTTTTTCTTTCTGTTTTCCCGGCTTTGGTTTGGGGATATTCATGGAAGGCCAGAATAGATGCAGTCCAACCGGGTGCTTTAACGTTGCATCTTCCCAGGTCCAGCCATCCAGCATCATAAGTGAGGATGTGCCGGAAACAAGCCCTGAACGGGGCACTGACAGTGCCAGGAGGACACCATTAGACCGGGTAATGGGTATGAGTTCGGAATCAGGATTATAGCTCACATTGGCCCGTACATTGGGATTAACAGCCCCCACTTCTGCATAATCCCTAGTCGCCCGAACTGCACCAATTTCCTGCAGTCCAAGAGTAGAACCCGCCGAAATGAGACCGGGAAAAACATGCTGTCCGGAAGCATCTATTATTTCCGCTTCAGCAGGAATATCCAGATTATGGCCAACTGAGGTGATTTTTCCATCAACAAAAAGTATATCTGCATTTTCCAGAATGCCGTGAGATATGGTATGGATTGTCCCTCCCTGGATCAGGATGGGATGATCCTGATTGGGAGCCGGCATCTGATCGGAAGATAACAGATAGCTTACGATGATGAATATACTGGAGATGTGCTTCATAATTTATCCAGGCAATGTTGATGATCTGCAGATTCCTCTTCATGGTGTTTCCATTCCTTTTTTTTCTTATCATCCTTCCTAGATAATATTTTATTCACCAGGTTCCTGCGCAATTTCTTATCTCTCTTTTTCAATTTGTTATCCTCTTCCAATGAGAAATATCGAATCCCATCGATCCAGGTTTGTTCGCATACTGCCCGGGTTGATAGAGGATGATCCGTCCAGATTACAAAATCTGCATCTTTTCCAACCTCCAGTGAACCAACCCACTTATCGATCTTTAATTGAATAGCCGGGTTCAAGGTCACCAATTTCAGCGCTTCTTCTTCGGAGAGACCACCATATTTCACACCTTTAGAAGCCTCTGTATTCATTCGCCGTGCCAGTTCACGGGAATCCGAATTAAAGGATACAGTCACTCCCACATCCGTCATCAGTGCACCATTATAGGGAATGGCATCCATGACCTCATACTTATACGCCCACCAATCCGAAAAAGTAGAGGCATTGGCTCCGTGTTCCTTGATACGGTCAGCAACTTTATACCCTTCCAGTACATGCTGAAAGGTCCCCACGGTAAAACCAAAATCTTCTGCAACCCTGGTGAGCATGAGTATTTCATCCTGACGATAGGAATGGCAATGTATCTGCCTCTTCCCTTCCAATATCTCCACCAGTGCTTCTAATTCCAGGTCTATCCTTGGCGGCGCCTTTTTTTTCCATTGCTTGGGATTGTTGTTATAATCACTCCATTTCTCCTTGTATTCCACAGCCGATGTAAAAGCGTCCCGTAAAATCTGTTCAACACCCATCCGTGTCTGGGGATAACGGGTTGTATTGTCATCACCCCAATTAGACTGTTTGACGTTCTCACCCAGGGCAAACTTGATCCCTTTTACTGCGTTGGAATACAGCAAGGCATCAGGTGTAGCTCCCCAGCGCAGTTTAATGACTGCATTCTGGCCCCCGATCGTATTCGCAGAACCATGAAGAATATTGGCTATAGTCAAACCACCCGCCAGTTCCCGGTAAATGGTAATGTCATTACTGTTCAATACATCCTGAATGCGCACTTCAGCAGTGATTGACTGGGTCCCTTCATTGATGGAAAAAGCAGCGGAATGGGAATGGCAGTCAATCAGCCCCGGAGTTACATGTTTTCCAGTTCCATCAATAACCATTGCATCTTTTGGAAGGGTAATATTCTTCCCTATTTTCTTTACCCTGCCATCACTGAACAGGATATCATAGTCTTCTAATATTCCCTGATTTCCACTGGTCCAGATAGTGGTATTCTGAATCAGGACAACCTGATCTTTCAATACTGTATCTTCCCATCCATAGGCACCTTCCGGATAGAAAAGAGATAGTTCAGACCGGGTTTCGGGTTTTTTCTCTTCTTCCTTTGTTTCTAATTCACCTGTTCTCAACGCATTCCAACTGAGTTTGAGATCGTGGGCAGTACCTTCCATTTTATTATTTAAAATATGCCCGGTAAACCGACTGGGTGCAGCTGTGGAATCCCATATGACCTGCCAGCTGATGTAGCGCCCTCCCACTTTCAGCTTGGATAGTTGAAATTCAGTGGAATCCTGAAAGATTTTTCCACTGTATCGGTCTTTTTCTTTCTTCAGTTCAAGTTGATACGATTCTTTACCAACGGTTAATTTCCAATTTCCATCTACAGAAATATTATATTTGGGCTTGACGGGGTATTCCTCTCCACCTATCCAGGTTGAAATTATGTCTGATTTGTCCTGGAAATAATCACCATCCACTACAGTGAGATTAGCCAGATAACCTTCCTTGATTTTTCCTAATTGATTTCCCACCCCCATTTGCTCAGCCGGGATCGTAGTCAAGGCAGCCAGGGCAGCGGATTCAGACAGGCTTCTCTTTACAGATCGATTCAGGTTTTTCCGAAATTCGTTTCCTTCCAGGCCGTAGGCTGTGAGCGCAATTGGAATATTATGTTCAACCAGTATTGCTGGATTATCCGGTGCCATATCCCAGTGCTTCAGTTCTGCTGTGCTGTAACGAAGCTCCTGGTAAGGATCAGAAATGTCCGGAGTAACAGGAAAATCCAATGGAAGAATCAAGAAAGGATTTTGGGCAGCTATTTCCGTAATTCGCCGGTATTCATAGCCGCTTCCTTTCAGCCAGAAGTTCAACCTAAACTCTTCTGCAATTTTTAAAGATCGTAAGGCCGTCAATTCATGATTGGTTTCAACAATGAATGGCCTCTGAGCTTTAAGCCAGTTACCTAATATTTCCAGGTCACGGTTTTTCTTCAGAGACTCATTTAACTGTGGATAACGTCTGGATTTTCCACTGGCTTCCCGGTACCAGTTGGCATCAATAAAAGTCTGCCGTAAAAGAGCCACTACACCTAGCAGTGCATTAGGATATGTACCCCTTCCCCAGCCATGTACTTCATAAGCTATATCCTGGGCGACACCTGACTGGAGAATAGTCCCTTTCTTATCCAATTGGACCAAAGCTGTCTGACCCTGAAAAATGCCAGAATCGGGTACAATATGAGCAGCTGTAAAGCCCAGCTTATGCAATGATTCCAGTTTCTTTTCATCCGGCTGGTACAAGCGGGACAAATCCCGCCTGGTATGAACCTGGAAATTCCAGTGGGCATCATGATCGGGAGTGTCTCCTGATTTTGCGGGTATTTCTACCCAGCTGTCAATAAAACCCGGGTATATAGTTTTACCGTTCATATCCAGAATGGTTGCATCTTTTGGAATTTTTATATCTGTACCTACTTTTTCGATTAATCCATCCCGCATGATTATTATGGCATTCTCCTTTATGGTTTCCGGCTCTACATACACCTTTCCACCCTGAAGTGCCCAGACTCTAGGAGAATGGGTTTGGAGTCCATCTGGGGGTTCTATCTGTCCCAGAACTGCACTTGCAAGAAGTGATATCAGATAGAATATTTTTAACATTTCATCATAACATATTTAAGTGGAATGAACATCAATTTCATCAAACCAATCCTTAATTGTACCTACTACGTTTTTAAACGTCCTTTCTTCAAATGGAGATGATAATCCTGCTAATTCCACAAGTTCAGCAAACGGCTTGCTTCCCCCTGCCTTGCACAACCTATGGTAATCTTGCCAGGCCGCATCATGATCCTGATCAAACTTTATCCAGAACTGCATAGCGCACACTTGCGCTAATGTGTAATCGATGTAATAAAATGGCAATTGATAAATATGAAGCTGACCCTGCCAAACACCGCCAGATTTCGGGAAGCTCAAATCATCGTAATCCCTATGGGGAAGATACAGTTTTTCCAGCTCAGACCACCTCTCCTTCCTCTCTGTTGGAGTTGCATTGGGGTTGCTGTACACCCAATGCTGAAAATGGTCCACGCAGGCACCATAGGGAAGAAATAAAACAGCGTTCACCATGTGCATATAACGAAATTTTTCCGCTTGATCCCCGAAAAAACGTTCCATCCATGGCCAGGTAATGAATTCCATACTCATCGAGTGGATTTCGGCGGACTCCATCGTGGGCCAGAGATAGGTTACCAATTGTTGCTTTCTGCTCGAATAACATTGGAAAGCATGGCCAGCCTCGTGAGTGAGTACTGTTACATCATGGTCCGTCCCATTAAAATTAGCGAAAATGTAAGGACGCTCATAATCAGGGAAGCTGGTACAAAATCCACCGCCGGCTTTCCCTTTTCTGTTCACAAGGTCAAGGAGTTTTTCATTGACCATTCTGTCAAAGAACTCCCCAGTCTCTGATGAGAGTTCATGGTACATCTTTTGAGCGGCTGCAACAAGCTCATCCGGTGTCCCTTCAGGTTTAGGATTGCCTTCAGGAAAATTAATTCCATCGTAGAAATACAGTTTTTCAAGATTCAGAATATCCTTCCGCTGCTGATACAATTTCCCCGCCAGAGGGACAACATGTTTAACGATCTGCTCACGATAACCTGCAACCGCTTTTGCATCATAATCACTTCGGGACATTTTCAAATACCCTAAAGGAATATAGTTCTTATACCCCAGCTCAAGAGCCATCCTGTGTCTCAGCTTTACCAGTTGATCGTACAAACTATCAAGCTTTTCTGAATTTTCTTCAAAAAAACTGAAGCGAGCCTCGTAGGAACTTTTTCTGGTACCACGGTCCAAATCGGTGTGAAACGGTCCCAACCCGGTTAAATTATATGTTTCGCCCTTAAATGGAATCTTGGCACTGGCCAGCAAAGCTGTGTACTCATTTTTGAGTTTTGATTCTTCAATGAGCATTTCCTTGATTTTAGGATCAAAGGTTTTCAGCTCCATTTCAAGGAGATTAAAGTACTGGCGTCCCCACTCATGTACCAGTTCATCCCTGTACTTGGATGAAACAAC
>CAJWIT010000075.1 GCA_913041945.1 uncultured Fidelibacterota bacterium | reverse complement strand
TCATCACAGGTGGAAGCACTTCTTTAAATATTTTAGATATACAGGACCCGGATGGGATTATCATTTCCGGCACGGTTTATGGATTTATTTCGGGTGGCTACGTAAACGCAGAAATTATAGAACCAGGGAAAGGATATTGGGTTAGGGCAAACAGTTCAGGTTCTATTACCTTAATAGAAAATTAAACTACCCCACCTCTTTGTAAAAAAGTGGAGATGGGGTAAATTGAAGGGATGAACAGACCTTTTTTTTCGATGTTAGATTGGTCACGATATGGTCACACTATCCCGTAAATGCAGTTATTGTTATAGGATTCCCGGGTTCGATTCCCAGGCGTTCCCGCCATTTAAAATCGTCTGAAAAAGTGAAAATTCACTTATGAAGTATTCTATCAAACGATACAGACCAAATAAATTCATCTTTCTTATCCTTTCTGGTTTTATTTATTCTCAGGGTTATTCTGGAATCCATCAGATGCAATCAGAATATTATAAAAAGCATTATGATGAATCTTCAAGACAACAGGAGTCCGGCTCTATCCAACCTAACCAACCAAGGGAAAGAACACCATCTCATGAAGTATTTGGTTATCACCCTTATTGGATGGGAACTGCGTGGCAGAATTACAATTTTGATCTCATTACAACATTAGCTTATTTTTCTGCTGAGGTGAATGGAACAGGCGGTTTGGACGATCTCCATGGATGGCCCATCACAGGACTCATCAATGAAGCACACGCCCATGGGACGGATGTGGTTTTATGTGCGACCCTTTTTAACAGTACCGACATAACAACTTTATTAAGCAGCAGCACAAATCGAACCAATTGTATCAACAATCTATTGGCACAAGTTCAAGCTGGGAATGCGGACGGCATAAATATCGATTTTGAATCTTTTCCATCTTCACAAAAAGATAATATGGTCACATTTATCACTGATCTGACTGCCACTTTCCACAGTGAGATTCCAGGATCTCAGGTCACCATTGCTATGCCTGCAGTGGATTGGAGTGATGGATGGGATTACAATGCCCTAGCATCCATCAGTGATGGCCTTTTTATTATGGGATACGGCTATCACTGGAGTGGTAGTTCTACTGCGGGGCCAGTATCCCCTCTTACCGGTTGGGGCACCTACAATATTACTTGGACCGTGAACGACTATCTGAACAAAACCGGCAATGATCAGGGCAAGATCATCCTAGGTCTGCCGTACTACGGCTACGAATGGCCAACAACATCCGGAAGCGCTGGGACATCCACCACAGGAAGCGGTGATGCCAAGTTCTATTCGGAAGCCATTGCCCTGGCGGAATCATGGGGTTTCCTCTGGGACAACGAATCGCAAACACCCTGGTACCGCTACCAGGATACCACTAACCACTGGCACCAAGGGTGGTATGACGATAGTTTATCTCTATCATTGAAGTATGATTTTGCCATGGATCAAAATCTGAAAGGTGTTGGAATGTGGGCCTTGGGATATGACGGATCAAACAGCGAATTGTGGAATCTTCTTTATGAAAAATTCACTCAACTCCAGAGTGGGACAGATGGTCATCCAATTGTACCGGCTTCCCTTCAAATCAACAGGATCTATCCAAATCCATTCAATGCATCCGTAACGGTTGAATTTTCCCTACCGTCAAATAGACAGGATGCTTCAATCATCCTTACAGATCTATTAGGACGAGTGATACAGAAAACTTCCATAGTACCAAACAGTCAACAAACAACATGGACTTGGACCGGCATTGACAAAAATGGCATAGTAAGCCCAACAGGACTTTATTTTGTGATAATCAATAATGGTGAACAAACTCGATCCAGGAAAATCACACTTTTAAAATGACCGTTATTTTCCGTTTTACAGCAATACTTTTTCTTTCTGTCTTATTTCCGCAGAATGAACACCCATCGATTCATGAACTGCAATCAGAACATTATAAAACAAAACCTGCTCCGCCTGTTGATAAGGTGCACGTACTGACAGGATTGGATTTGCTTCTTGACAAAAAGACGGACTTGATACAAGGTAAATCAGTTGCATTGGTCACTAACCATACCGGCATTGACAAACTGGGAACCCCAAATTATAAGCATCTCGCCTATATGAAAGATGTTGATTTAAAAGTGATTTTTTCCCCTGAACATGGACTGTTCGGGGAAGCTGGTGATGGAGAAAAAGTGTCCTATACGGGAAAAGATTCTGGGTTACCAATAGTGATCAGTCTTTATGGTGGAACACGAAAACCAACCGCTGAAATGTTATCCGGCGTTAATTTGATCATTTATGACATTCAGGATATCGGGACTCGTTTCTATACCTATATAACAACATTAGGCCTGGTCATGGAAGCAGCGGGAGAATTGGGTATTCCCATTCTTGTTTTGGACAGGCCAAATCCGATCCGGGGTGACATTATTGAAGGACCGGTCTTGAATTTAGAATACCAATCCTTTATTGGATACTATCCGATTTCAATAAGGTATGGCGGCACGGTAGGAGATCTGGCAAAAAAGATCATCAAACAGAATTGGATCCCTAAAGCTCCAGATTTGACTGTGATTCCATCGGAAGGCTGGGATCATCACTTGTGGTTTGATGAAACTGACCTACCCTGGGTAAGTCCATCACCGAATATCCCAGACCTTGAAACGGCAATCATTTATCCCGGGATGTGTTTGATAGAGGGTACAAATATTAGTGAAGGCCGGGGCACTCCCAATCCATTTAAATGGATTGGAGCGCCCTGGATTGATGGTCGGAAGCTATCTCAAAAACTGAACAAATTCAATTTGCCTGGAGTTGTTTTTGTTCCAATTTCCTTTACTCCTGTCTCGATTCTTGGAAAAGCGGTCAATCCAAAATTTGAAAACCAAAAATGCAATGGTGTTGAAGTCAGGATCATAGATCGTAATGGGTACAGAAGTGTGGATACTGGCGTTATGACTTTGTTTGCTTTGTTCAACATGGCTCCGGAAAAATTTGAATTTCGGGAAAAACACCTAAATCATTTATGGGGAAGTAATGAACTTTATATAGCAATAAAAAATGAAACTCTTCCACAATCGAAGAACTATTGGAAGACTATTGGGCAATAATCAAACAATATATGATTTACTAAAGAAGGTTTAACTCTACACTATGTCAATGGCGATTATTATATTACTGTTCTTGAGTACTCTATCTGCTGACACCATGAATTTCGTAGGGGACATGATGTTTGGAAGACGGTATTACTGTACCGGCGCAAACAGTTATCATAGCAATAACCAGACATTAGAAGACAGCCTATGTTATATGCCCGAAGATATGTGTGATGGATTTGGTGAATTAGGAATAATTCCCAACTGTGGAAACGAGATTTTATTAAATGGTGTAGTAGGATATCTTACTCAGGATCCGGATGCATTGAACATAGGTAATCTTGAAGCGGTGATTACTGAAGACACATCAACACCGCATCCCGGGTATGATGATTGTAAAATCGTCTTTCATTCATGCCCGTCCATTATTGAACCTGCTTTAGCTCCAATGTTTGATTTTCTTGGTCTTGCGAATAATCATGTATTGGATTATATGGAAACCGGATTAACAAGTACGCAGGAACTATTAGAACAATCCGGTATTTCATTTGGAGGTGCAGGACTGAATGACACACTTGCCTGTGCACCCTCGTTTATTCATCAAAATGGAATCCAAATTGCATTTTTAGGATCCAGTGATATCAACGGTGAAGATTTAGGTGATGAGTGCGAACCGTCATTGACTGCAGGGCCGGAATCACCTGGTCTCTGTGGATTAACTGAAGAAAATATATCCAGCCAGATTTCCAATATATTAGATACCTCAGACAGTTTATTAATAATCTATCAAATGCATACTGGGTATGAATATTCATTTGAGCCCGAAAGGGGCATTATATCTTCATCCGAAGATGAATATTACAATCCGTTTTACACGGAACCGTCTGAGAGATCTATCGCCATGGCGCACCATGCGATTGATGAGGGTGCAGGTATAGTTATTCAGCATCATCCGCATGTGCTTCAGGGTCTGGAACTCTATAATGGAAAACTCATTGCTCATTCACTTGGGAATTTTGTTTTTGACCAGAATTTCCCTGAAACTTTCCCTTCAATGATCCTGAATGCTGAATATGATGAAACTGGCTTTTTTGGATATCAGATCGTCCCTGTTTACCTGCATTACTATTTACCCCAGATAGCCACTGGAAATCTGGCGAATTATATTTTAGACTATATGGCAATGAAGTCCAGAAAACTGGATACCTACGTAAAGGTCGACAGAGAAAATCATATTGGTGAAGTTGTATATGATGCACCATATTTTTCTTATTCCACCGATGTAGAAGTCAATTTTCAACCTGATAGTGTCGTTCAATTTATTTCTGATCCCATCCAGCTTAATAAACTCCATCATGTTGTCAATCTTCAATCAAATGACGAGTTCATGTTCAGGGTGGGGCGGGAAACGATCTGGATGGGTGATTTTGATTTCAATCCTGAAATTGATGATTGTGTCAACAGGAATACCTACTACTGGAACCTACACAGTTCGGAAGTAACTGACACAGTCTCTTACAATGGAACTTCCTCGGTAAAACTGGTCAGGGATAGTGAAAACGGCGATAATGCATTGGTGGATAATTATTATTGTTTTCCTCTATCAGGTGGAGCAGGGAAAATAACTGTGAGGGGATTTATAAAAACAGAGAATGCAGAGGATGCAATGATCGGTGTTCGTTTTTATTCATCCCGGTGCAGCGGAACAATTGAGACTAAATATACTGAACCAGTGAATGGAACAAACCCATGGACAGAATATCACAGGAATCTGACTGTTCCTGAAAATACAAAATATATTGATGTGAGAATGGTATCCTTCCCGCCTGACAGTGGGCAATCTATTGTATATTTTGATAATGTAGGGGTTATTCAGTGGGAGGAATGGCACGAAGGGAACACAGAAATTTTATATCCCAATGACTACTATTATTATCAAGTGCGATCATCATTAGACTCAGTGAATATTACGTTGGATGAATTATCCTATTTTGCTTCTGATATTGATTTATCCCATGATTATTTATTATTTGATACAACGACCGTGGGTGATTATTCATCACAATTTTTGACCATTACAAACAGTGGTAATACAGAATTGATCGTACACTCAGTTTATACTGACAGCAGTGTTTTTCAGCCTGCGGATACAAATTTCACTATTGGAATAAATAATTCTTTCACTCTTGAGATTTTCTTTAATCCCACTGCAGGTGGTTTTGTTTCAGACACGCTTTATATTTCTTCCAATGATAATGATGAAAGTTTTATTACGGTACCACTATCTGGATTTGGTTATCAGCCGCCTGCAGTAGATATTTCAGTTGATTATTCTATTGATTGGAATCTGGTTGGTCTTCCTCTTGATGTGGAAGATGCGACATACAATATTCTCTTTCCTGAAGCGATAGAAGGTACATTGTACAGATTTGATAATGAGTATATATCCGTATTATATCTAACTCCTGGGGAAGGATATTGGCTGCGGTTCACAGCGGAAGGAAGCACGGTCATTAGCGGATTTTCAATCAATGAACTCATCATGAATTTAACCGAGGGCTGGAACCTTGTTTCTGGATTGTCGGAGGATGTATCCATCTATTCAGTTTTTGATCCAGACAGTATTATAGTCCCAGGAACTCTATATGGATTTGATGTTAGTTATGTACTTGCTCAGGAGCTTGTACCTGGTAAAGGCTACTGGCTGAAAACTTTTGAAGCAGGTGAGATTACTCTGACAAGCGGAGCATTAGCGAAAACTTCACAAAGAGACTTTAGTCTTATAGGTAAAGCCAACAGCTTAATTGTAAATGGTATGGACTTGTACTTTGGTGTTGAGATGTCAGCAAGTGATAAACTCAGTTACAGTTTACCACCCAAACCGCCTGCCGGAGCATTTGATGTGCGTTTTTCCGGTAACTGGAAATACTGCGAAAATGATGGTG
>CAJWIT010000074.1 GCA_913041945.1 uncultured Fidelibacterota bacterium | reverse complement strand
AAGATACAAAACGTGTTTTTAGAATCCAAATAGTATTATTGTTTATTCTTTTTACTTAGAATTGACAAATTTGCAAGATTAGTATCTGGAAGAAAATAGTTGTTTCCATCGTACATTTTTAATCATTCCTTCTGCATTGTGATAAAGATTAATGAAAAAAAAATCAGGCTATTTTACCGACATAATTTTATACTAAAATTATTTCCTTTTGAAGTTAGAATGTACCCATATTACTTTCTCAATCGTTAAATATGATAAATACACTCATATTAGTATTTATTGGTTTAATATTAAGGAAATAATACATGAAATTATCAATGTCAGGCGAATATGCTATTCTGGCAATGCTCTACTTATCTGCAAAGCCCTTTGGGGAAACATCACATATTGCAGATATAGCAAAAGACCAGAAAGTACCGGAATCAATACTGAGGAAAATTATGGGTCACCTGGTAAAAGCGGGATTGCTTCATTCCTATCGGGGTAAAAATGGCGGTATTACTCTTGCACGTGCTGCTGATTCAATTACTTTATTAGATGTGATTGAAGTGATCGAAGGGAAAATTTTCTTAAATAAATGTTTGATCGGTTCTGAGTTTTGTGATCGCATTGGCTCTTGCGCTGTGCATTCTGTCTGGCGACAGGTTCAGGATAATATGATTGAAACACTTGAAAACAAGACATTCGCATCTCTTGTTTCAGAAGAAGAACTATTACAACAAACTTATGCAACGTAGGAGGATATTAGAGTTTTGGACCGGCAGAGGAATGGTTCTTTTTCTAATCATTAAAGAAATTATATGAGCAGTCATACCCACCACGACGAACCTTTCTACAGAAAATATATCTGGTCAACTGATCACAAAATTATAGGATTGCAATATGGTTTTACAGCATTGTTTTTCCTGTTGGTTGGATTTGTACTGATGATGATTATGCGGTGGCAGTTGGCTTATCCTGAAACACCTGTACCCATAATTGGCGGTCTATTGGGAGACACTGGAATTCTTTTGCCGGAAACCTATAACGCTCTTGGGGTCATGCACGGTACCATCATGATATTTCTGGGTGTTGTTCCTCTGGCAGTGGGCGCATTCGGGAATTACATTGTCCCATTACAGATTGGTGCACCGGACATGGCATTCCCTAAATTAAATGCTGCAAGTTACTGGAGCTACCTTGTTGGCGGAATTGTAATGCTTGCTAGTTTTTTCACCCCTGAGGGACCAGCACGGGCAGGCTGGACAGGCTATCCTCCTCTTTCCGTTTTTGAACCAGGGCAAACCATTTGGCTGATTGGAATGGTTTTTATTATTACATCTTCCTTGCTTGGTTCAATAAACTTTATTACCACCATTGTGCAGCTCCGTGCTCCGGGTCTGTCGTGGATGCGCCTTCCATTTTTTGTATGGGCACAGCTTGTTACAGCATTTCTTTTAGTTTTGGCATTCCCACCGCTTGAATCGGCTGCGGTGCTGCAGCTTATGGATCGTGTCGCCGGTACAAGTTTCTTTTTGCCAAGCGGTCTTGTAGTCTCTGGTGAAATATTGAATGTGAGCGGCGGTGGTAGTCCACTGCTTTGGCAGCATTTGTTTTGGTTTCTAGCCCATCCTGAAGTCTATGTATTAATTTTACCAGCAATGGGAATAGTTTCCGAGGTGATTGCTAACAACACAAGAAAACCACTCTGGGGTTATAAATCGTTGGTTTTTGCTGCAGTGTTTCTAGGTTTTATGTCTTTTATAGTTTGGGCGCATCATATGTTTTTAACTGGAATGGGCACAGCTATGAGTGCTTTTTTTCAGACAACCACTATGATTATTTCGATTCCATCAGTTATTATTTTATCAGCTTTGTTTATATCATTGTGGGGTGCGTCAATTCGATTTAACACACCAATGCTTTTCGCTTTGGCATTTTTACCCATGTTTGGGATTGGCGGGTTAACAGGTTTACCATTAGGTATTGGTGCATCTGATATCTATTTGCATGATACATATTATGTGATTGGTCATTTTCATTATGTAGTAGCTCCTGGTACAATTTTTGCCTTATTTGCTGGTATTTACTATTGGTACCCAAAAATGACTGGTCGTAAGATGAGTGAAGCTATTGGGAAGCTTCATTTCTGGCCATCGTTCATTTTTATGAATGGAATTTTTATGCCCATGTTTATCCAGGGCTTAGCAGGTGTTTCACGACGGCTTTGGGATGGCGGTCTTGAATCTGCCCATGCTAGTGGCGTATTACAGTGGAATGAGTTTATGTCTATTTCAGCTTGGCTTCTTGGGTTAGCCCAGCTTCCATTCATCTTCAATGTTTTTTATAGTATGAAATTTGGAGAAAAGGTTGATGAGAATCCATGGGATTCAACTACGCTGGAATGGACGGCACCATCCCCACCGTTACCCCATGTTAATTTCGACAATATTCCCGAAGTACACCGCGAAGCTTATGAATATAGCGTTCCGGGGCGGAAAAGAGATTTTACTCCTCAAACAGTTCCGAAAAAAGGATAAAGGGTTATGGATATTCCTTATACAGTAGAAGAACGCTCTGATACCGGATTGTTTAATGCTAAGCTGGGTATTTGGTTATTTTTAGCGTCTGAGGTGATGCTCTTTGGAGGCTTATTTTCTGCTTACATTTTTCTTCGATTTGGTGCACCCGATGGCGCTTTTCATGAGTGGGGACAGGAACTTAATATTCCCCTTGCAACGCTTAATACATTGATTTTGATTTCCTCAAGTGTTACAATGGTCATGTCCTGGGCTTCTCTCAAACTTCAGGATATCAAAAAATATAAACTGTATATGGGGTTGACCCTATTATGTGCTCTAGTATTTTTAGTTATAAAATATTTAGAGTATACTGCAAAATTTGATCACCATATTTTCCCAAGCACTAACACATTTTTCGCTATTTATTTTACCCTTACGGGTCTCCATGGATTACATATTATTGGTGGTATGATCGTTCTTTTTTATTTATGGATCCCAGGACGAAAAATGTGGTTATCAAATTCAGAGCAGTTTACAAACCGGGTTGAAATTGTTGGATTGTATTGGCATTTTGTTGATCTTGTCTGGATTTTTCTGTTTCCAGTACTTTACCTGCTCTAGGAGAATTCATTATGAGTACGAATCATGACACAAAAGATATTCAGCAACATATAAAAGTTTATATGATAGTTTTTGCAACATTAGCTGCTCTGACTGTAGCAACTGTTGCAGCATCTTATCTGGACCTAAGCAGAGGTGAAGCGATTTTTCTTGCCTTGGCTATTGCTTCTATTAAAGGGTCATTAGTGGCTAGTTATTTTATGCATCTAATTTCTGAAAAAGCGTTGATTACCTGGATATTAATGTTAACTGCAGTTTTCTTTTTTATTCTCATGCTTTTCCCAATGACTTCATTTATTGACCAGGCACAGTTAGGATGATTTCTCTTAAAACATTCCACATTTTCTTCATTTCTTTATCAATATTGCTTTGTGCCTGGTATGGATATTATGAAATAAGAAATCCTTCAATTTCAGGGATGTTATCTATGGTCGTTGGAATTGGTTCCATCTGTTTATCGGGCGGTCTGGTTGTATATGGTTGGCACATAATTCAAAAATTCAGGTCTCTAAAATGAATTCGTTGAGAATATTTTTTACAGTCCTCATTCTGGCAATACCAAAGATAGGTTTTGCCTGTGCCACCTGTTATGGCGCACCGGATGCACCTGCAACTCAAGGACTAAACTACGCCATATTTGTTTTATTAGGGTTTATTTCTGCTGTGTTAATGGGAGTTGTGTTTACTATAATTTCTTTACGAAACAGAGCAAAAGCTTATGTGCTTCAATCTTCAGGTATCGGAAACAGAGTGTATTAGCCAATGTTAGAATTTTTAAAACATTACGGACTTCCTATTCACTTATCAACTGCTGGGCCAGGCATTGATGAAATAATTGTTTTAATCCATTGGTTGATGTTTATTCTATTTGTGGGTTGGGGGACATTTTTTATTATATCACTGGTAAAGTTTAGAGCTTCAAAAAATCCGAAAGCGGACCACGAGGGGGTAAAGTCTCATTTATCTTCTATTCTTGAAGTTGCAGTTGCTGTCGTTGAAATTGTATTACTTATTGGTTTTGCTTTCCCAATCTGGGCATCCCGGGTGAATGATGTCCCGACTTCAGCTGAGGATGGAGCAGTACATATTCGTGTTATTGCACAGCAATTTGCATGGAATATCCATTATCCGGGACTGGATGGAATTTTTGGAGAAACGAAAGTTGATCTTGTTGATGAAGAAGAAAACCCCATTGGTTTAGATCGTTCAAGCATAGGGGGATCAGATGATTTTTATACCATAAATCAAATGCATATTCCCGTTAACAGAAAAATTCGGGTAGATCTTTCAACTAAAGATGTTATTCATAGTTTTAAACTTCCTGAACTTCGCGTCGCCCAAGATGCAATCCCGGGAATGAGTATTCCAGTTCATTTTGAGGCAACCATGACTTCTGAAGAATATCTGCAAAAAATGGCTGATACTCCAAGAAAAGGTAAAGGATTGGAAATTGTCTGCGCTCAGTTATGTGGACTTGGTCATTATAGAATGAAAGGATACCTGACCATAGATACGGAAACTGACTATAAAAGTTGGTTGGATTCAGAGGCTCAATACCTGGAAGAATACGAAGATGATGAATGGTAAGTAGAAACGTATCGCATTAGTTTTGTTCTAAAGATATTTTATTAATAATTTATACTCTCTTTAAACACACTATGAATTTCAAAAAAGGGAGGAATAAATAATGATGAAATACTTGAAATACTTTATTACACCCGTTTTGTTACAAGCAGTAATGATTGGAATTCTTCTTGGCGGTCACTGGATGTGGTTTGGGCTTGCTGTTTTATTTGTTGTGGTGATTGGGGGAGATGCAGTCCTGGGTGAAGATGCTTCTCAACCGGAATACAGCCATCCCTGGCTGATAGAACTTCCATTGCATTTGGCCTTGCCTCTCGTCGCCATGCTATTGCTGAGTTTTGCATGGGCATCCGGAAGCGGAACACAGGATTTTCTTGGCATAGGGCAATTGTTAACGGGCCTGTTTTCATATGATTTTTTTACAGAGAGAAATGGCAGCGTATGGTCTGATTATGTTGGCGCCCTGCTTGGCGTAGGGTTCATAGTTGCAGGATATGGTACAAACGTAGGCCATGAGCTTACCCATCGGATAAAAGATAGAATTGCAATGCTGGAGGGCAGGTGGCTTCTTTCCGCAAGCTGCAATGCAGACTTTGCCATTGAACATGTGTACGGTCATCATATCACCGTTGGGACAGATAAGGATCCTGCAACAGCCAGAAGAGGAGAAAATGTATACACGTTTTTCATAAGATCAACTGTATTTGGGCATATCAGTGCATGGAAACACGAGCTGAAAAGACTTCGGAAAAAAGGATTCAGCCTCTTTTCATTCAGGAACAGGATGATCACTGGATATATCATGTCAGTATTCTTGTGTGCCGTATTTTTTTCTGCAGGCGGAGTTTTAGGTCTGGTACTGTTTCTTGGGCAGGCTGTCTTTGCAAAATTTATCTTGGAGATTGTGAACTACATGGAACATTACGGGCTTACCCGAAAATCGGAACAGCGAATTGGACCTGAACATTCCTGGAATACCAACAAGAGAATGAGCAGCATGGTGCTGTTTTCCTTGACCCGTCATTCTGCCCACCACGAAAAGCCAATGGTAAAATTCTGGAAACTGGATCCTTATAAAAATGCTCCGCAAATGCCCTATGGCTATCTCACCACCCTGGTTATTTGCCTCATACCGCCGCTGTGGTACCGAATCATCACACCGGGGCTCAATGGGTGGGAGCAGGAGTATGTACCTGTATAAGATACATGGTACATAATAATTCAGCTGTTTACCAGATCAATATCCTGGTAGAAGAGCAAAAGAATTTTTATAGATTCAGAAGATGGTTCAGTTGAAGTAAGGTTTACTCCAGTCGGAAAAAGCTGGTTTTTGTGTGAGAAAAACTGGGGCACTTCCCCATCTTTGATATTACCTGAATCTTTTGTAATATTCACGTCCCACAAATGAAGACTTCAAATAAATATTTGTTATGCTTTTCATATTCCCCTGCAAAAATATCTATAACAGCTTTTATTTATAAACTGT
>CAJWIT010000073.1 GCA_913041945.1 uncultured Fidelibacterota bacterium | reverse complement strand
CTCCATCGGGTTCTATCCAAAAACCATTAACAGAATTGTATCTGCCTTGCGGGATTAAGTCCCATGAACTTGATGAACATTCAATTCTGATAGGCATTACTGTGCCCATCAAAGCGGGAAAATACTGGTATAGAAAACTGAGACTTCGGAAAACACTGGATTTTACCTCTTTAACAGTAGCTACGACTGTGGATTCTCAAAAAATGGCAAGAATATGTTTAAATGGGGTATCCATGTCGCCGGTTTTAATTAAAGATTCCTTAGCATCATTAACGCTGGAATCAATTATTAAGCAGGCACGAAAATACTGTAAAACAGTTGAAAATGACTTAATGCCTCTGAAATACCGGCGGGAAATGATAAATGTGTATCTCAAAGAGTGTTGGGAGAAGTTGCATTAAATAATAGAGGTTTTGTCCGAGAGCTAAAAAATAATACGCACCTACATGTTTAGCTTGTTAATCGCCGACTCGGCAAACTCTCTTTCATACCTGATACCGTTTTATTGATCATTTCAAGAGCAGTGGAAACTTCTGCCTCTGTATTGAACCTCCCCAAGCTGAATCTGATGGTCGAGTGAGCCAGTTCGGTATCATAACCTAAAGCACGAATTACGTGTGACGGCTCTAAGGAGATACTGGTACAAGCCGAGCCAGTGGAACAGGCAATACCTTTCATCTTTATGATCAGTGATTCAGCATCAAGTCCCGGGAAACAGAGGCTGGCGTTATGCGGAAGGCGATGTTCTTTACTCCCGTTCAGGATGACATCAGGATGTTCCGCCACAATTCCATCAACAAGTTTGTCGCGCAGAATACTGAGGCGCCGGTTTTCCTCCTCCCGTTTCTCAGCACACAATTCCACTGCCCGTCCGAAACCGACAATCAACGGTACAGCCGACGTACCAGAACGAAAGCCGTGCTCATGTCCTCCACCGGTCATCTGCGGAGTAAGTTCTACCTTGGGATTCCTCTGCCGGACATGAAGTATACCGATACCGGCCGGGCCGTAAATCTTATGTGCTGTAGCCGACAGTAAGTCAATGCCAAGGGCTTCAACATTCAGTGGCAGTTTTGCGAAGCTCTGGGCTGCATCCACCAGGAAGTAGACGTTCCAGGTCCGGCAGATTGTGCCAATCTCAGCAATAGGTTGAAGTATGCCGATCTCATTGTTGGCATGCATGATGCTTACCAAAACCGTATCCTCCCGGATGGCGTCAAGGACCTGCTGAGGATCTACACGCCCATCTGAAGCTACAGTCAGATATGTCACCTCCCAGCCGCGTTTTTCCATAGACTTACATGTATCGAGAGCTGCTTTGTGCTCCGTCATCTGAGTAACGATGTGGCGGCCCTTCTCCATCCACTGATCACACACACCTCTGATGGCAAGATTGATGGCTTCCGTGGCACCGCTGGTAAAGACTATTTCTTTAGGCTTGGCGTTCAGTTCAGAGGCGATAATCTTTCGGGATTTCTCCACCGCCTCTTTTGCTTCCCTCCCGTAGACATGGTGAACACTGGAAGCATTGCCAAACTTTTCATTATAATAAGGAAGCATCACTTCAAGAACTTCGGGGTCAAGCGGTGTGGTTGCGTTATTATCGAAGTAAATAGGTTTGTCCATTACCCGGACTCACATGCTCATGGGCTCACCAGTTCCCCCATTCCGGTGTCTCACAATATCTGCCATAATACTCAGAGCGATCTCTTCTGCAGTCTTAGATCCCAAGTCCAACCCGGCAGGGGAATGAAATCGTTCCAGTGCTTGATCATCTACCCCGTTCTTTTTGAGATAGTCAAGGAGTAACTCCGCCTTCTTCCGGCTCGCAACTACTGTCACGTAAAGTATCCCCGCTGCCAGCGCTGCCAGCGTCTGTTTGTGATCATCCCGGTGATGTGTAGCCAAAATGAAATAATCAACTGTTTCATCAATGGCATCCAACTCAAGAGGATCGGTAATAAATTTATCCGCTGAACTGAACCTCCCTTTTTCTTCCTCAGGAGCCTGGACCAACACACGAAAATTCAGCATCCTCGCCATTGCCACTACTGTTTCAACTACACGACCCATTCCTCTGATCAAAATGGTCGGTGAACTTTGTTGGGGTTCTACAAAAACTGTCATTATGCCTCCACATGGTATTCCTAATTCCATATCATCACTATCCAGGTTTACGTCAACCATCCTTGTCTGATTATCAGCCAAAGATTCTATCACGGTCTTACCAACACGACTTTCAACGCAACCTCCGCCAATATAACCTATCACTCGTTTTCCATTCTGATCATAGATAGCCTTATCGCCGGTTTTTGCTGACGAAGACCCTTGTACAGCAATTACTGTTGCAATGGCAAAACTCTTATTCTGCTCTTTCAACTCTGCTATCATTTCGAACAAGTCTTTGTGCAGTGACACTGCTATTTCTCCCTGAGAAAATGTTCCATTTTTGTCAGATCATCTTCCGTATCAATATCGAGTAGAATAGACGATGAATCCACTTCCACTTTCAGCACTGTATCTGGATGTTCTTTCAAAATTGATTTTGCTCCACTATCGCCGGTCAATCCCGTCAGTGCAGGAAAAAAGCATCGTGGGAAAACCACTGGATTCCCCTGTTGCCCACCGAAAACAGGATGAACAATTTTCTCTCCACCACTCGCCGCAAATTGAGAGACCAGTTTCTTTACGATATCACTATTCACCGCAGGCATATCTCCCAGAAGTATCATAACACCTTGAACTGTGGACGGCAGCGCATTCACAGCCGGTGGAAAGGACGTAGACATACCCTCCTGCCATCGATTGTTGAGTACAATGTCCGCCGGTAGATCAGCAAGTATCTTGCCGGTGGCACCGTCATCGTAACCTGTAACTACAATAACAGGCTCCAGCCCTGCAGATACAGCTGTCTCCACAACCCAAACCAGCACCGGTTTACCTACGACTTCACTAATCAGCTTGTTCTGTCCTTTCATGCTGCTGGATTCCCCAGCCGCTAGAATTATTCCGGCCACTTTCATAGCTCTATCACCTGAATAGTTTGTCATTTTCCTAAACTACAAAAAAATATTTTTTACTATGCTGAACTCATTAGATTGTTCTTTAGGTTTCAAAATATTTTAATACCGCTGTATTCAATGTTAATAGAAATTTCTCATTATATTTATGTTTAGTTTTTATCTTAAATGGGAGAAAACGAATTGCACCTGATCATAAAAAAGATACATACTTTTTTCCTCGTTGGTTTGATTTTTATTTCAAATTCAGCCTCTCAAATTCAAACAAGAAAAATCGCAGATGGATTTGATAAACCCATTTATGCAGTTTCTCATCCAACAGATCACAAAATGATATGTGTGGTTGAGCAAAAGGGCGTAATACGAATTGTGGAAAACAAAACAGTTTTGATAAATCCATTTTTAGATATTCAGGACAGGGTTCATTATCCATTATTTCCGGGTGATGAAATGGGTTTATTAGGTTTTGCTTTCCATCCTGAATTTTCAATAAATGGATTCTGTTTTGTTAATTATGTAGATAAGAATGATTATTCTATCATTTCACGATTCAAAGCGGACAGTCTCACTATTAATCCGAACTCAGAAAAAATATTGCTAAGATTGGAGCAACCTTATTCCAACCATAATGGAGGGAGCATTGTGTTTGGACCAGATGGTTATTTATATATCGGTTTTGGTGATGGAGGATCTGCAGGAGACCCTGAACGTAATGCTCAAAATCTAAATAATTTTTTGGGGAAAATTCTCCGGATCGATGTGAATACCAATCCAGATAAATATACAATTCCACATAACAATCCGTTTATCGGTAAAAAAAATGTGAAAGAAGAAATTTTATGTTACGGATTAAGAAATCCTTGGCGTTTTTCCTTTGATTCGCTGACTGGTGATTTATTTATCGGGGACGTTGGGCAAAATAACTGGGAAGAGATTAATGTCATTTTGGCAAATAAAATGGGTGGGCAAAATTTTGGGTGGAATATAATGGAGGGATTCCATTGTTATCCTGAAGAAATCGAATGCAATAATACAAATCTCATTGAACCAATTTGGGAATATCCGAATAATGCCAATTACGTTAAAACTCTGGCTGGAATAAAACAACCCAAAATGGATGGATGTTCTATTACAGGTGGATATGTTTATCGCGGGGAAAAAATTCCCGAATTTTACGGACGATACATTTTTGGTGACTATTGCACCGGGAAAGTTTGGAGTTTTATCTATGAAAACGGTGAAACAAAAAATATAAAAAATCACACCCTCGAGATTTTAAGTAGTATGAACAAAAATAGTTTTTATTTATCCTCATTTGGTAAAACAAATGAGGGTGAACTTTTAATTGTTGATTATAATGGAGGAATCTATATAATAACATCATTATAACCCTTTTTCTAGAAATCTCAAAAAGCAAACCAAGTGATTCTTTTATTTCATTCTTGAAGATTCTTTGATTATGTTTCCGTATCGATTTTGCGATTAACATATTTATAAAGGAGTAAACTTTATGTCGACATTCATAATGTTCGGGAAATATACCCCAGATGGCTTTAATAATATGTCGCAGGAACGAACCAAAAAAATTATGAATATAATAAAAAAGCACACTGGTGAAATCAATAAAATGTATGCAATACTCGGTGAATATGATCTCGTGTTTCTGGTAGATTTTCCAAATACAAAAGTTGCGATGCAGGCTTCCGTAGCACTTAGTAAATATTCCGGTATTAACTTTACAACTTCTCCGGCACTGCCGGTTGAAATGTTTGATGAACTTATCGGGGGAGGTTTCTTTTCTGACTGGGAATCTCCTCAGAGCTAATTTTTTTCAAACAAATTTCTAAAAAATTATGAATTGTACTATATGATGGTCGCTGTAAACGAATTTGTGCGCCGGCAGGTAAAAGGATCAGGAAAAACCTATTCATCAAATCTATCATTTAAAGAAATTGCCTTTCATGCAGAAGAAAGATTAAATGATAATCATTTTAGGCAAGGATATAGGGACGGAGTCGTATTAGTTGAAGTATCTCCAAAACTAGTACATCATTTTATATGTCCGCTGGTAAAGATTGATAAAAACACAAAGCTCATAACTAAAAGAGTAAAACGGAAAGAAGGGGAAAACCCTTATTTACGTATTCGCGCTTTAAATGGTACACCTCTTCCGGCAGGAAAGGTGGAGCTGGTATTATATCGTCACGATGTATTAAAAGAAAACAATGAACAGAGTACAACTGAAGAGTGGGAATTAATCAGTATAAATGCTATTCCGGAAGGAATTGATGAATTACCAATGGGACCGATAACTATGATGCGGAATCAAATGGAGCTTCCCGGAGGAACAAAGGGACAATATACATCGGAAGATTGGGCTGAATCGGTGCAGTTTTGGCAAAATTATGCTGTACTTGAACCTGAGTCATCCCACAAAAGCTAAATTTATTTTATATAAAACTGGTCTTTGGGAGGCGCCAATGGCCTAGCCATCCACAGAGGCCGGCGCAGCCCATTAGGGTGGGTTTCTTTCTCCTTGGCCCATTTATTCCATTTCTTGAAATGCTCAAAGGATTTATTCGTATCTACAAAAACATCTCCATATTTTTCATTGGGCTCCGGCTTAGATATACTGACTTTCTGCAACCAGCAATGGGCACCAGAGATGGGATCAGGATTTGCTGCATGGGTGATATTTTGGTGTACACCACCATCACGCCACCAAATACGATTTGTATCCGGATCATCCGTTTTCCAAGGTTCAACTCCGGTCACCGTTCTCATCTTCCATTTTCCATCACCCATTTTTTCAATATCAACCGTATTGGTCATATACCGATTCCCTTCGTCCTGTTGCCGACGCCACCTGCCGATATGATGGGAACAGGCAACCACTCCTGGTTTGATGGCTTCCGTCACCCAAACCTTGTCCACAAACCAACCAATTTCGGTCGTAATTTTCAGTAATTCTCCATTATCTACGTCCAAGCGATTTGCATCTTTGGTGTGAATCCAAATTGGATTTCGATGGGCGATCTCCGTAAGCCATTTCGCATTGGCAGATCGTGAATGAATGTGGGTGGGTAGCCTGAAATTTGGAAGCAGCACACATTCATTTTTATCCTGATCCATCTCATTCAAATGAACGTGGCTCTTAATTCTATATCCTGGTGTGGCGTGCTCCGGGTAGCCAAAATCAACCATAGTTTGCGAATACAATTCCTGCCGTTTGGATGGGGTTGGGAAACCGCCAT
>CAJWIT010000072.1 GCA_913041945.1 uncultured Fidelibacterota bacterium | reverse complement strand
TCCATGGCATCTGCTGCTGGTACATGGCTTATATGAGGTCTAATAAATGTGATTTTCATTTTTATGGCCCCTTCAATAATATGTCTGACCAACCCATAGATTTTGTAAGAATTTTTGTTTTTATATCACCAAGTTTTGTTCCCTTTTGATGTTTTGCTTCTACAAAATATTTCATAGCCCTATCTGATACCATTTTAATTTTTGTACCTTTAAGCTGACCCAATTGTCGGCAATAATCATAATGATAATTTTTTCTTAATTGAAGGTCTAGCCTATCACCCAACAGTTTTAGATTAATCGAATCTTGATCTTGTATATTCAAATAAAGAAAATACCGATAGGTGCCGTTTGTCTGTTCGGGCGCAACCAAACAAAAATGGGAAGATAAACCGCTTTCCTGTAAAACTTGATTCACGACATCAGAAACGAATCCATCACTTAATTTTTCACCAAACAAATCAGAAATATATCCAGCCTTACCCACAAACCGAAATAACGGAACACCCTCATCAAACCCCATAACTTCAATGATGTCTCTCAGCTTGTATCGATATAAGCCACCACTTGTGGTTAATACAACTTCATATTGTTTATTTAACTCTAGTTCATGAGCCAAAACCGTTTCAGATGGAGAGCCATCGGGAATAAATTCAAAAAAATGGGAATTAATCGATAATGCGGGCCACTCATAATTGAACAGGGGGAAAGAAATAAGACCCTCTGTTGCAATTAACCCCTTTCCTTGAATCTCAATTTGATGTAAATATTTTTGTTTCAGTGATTTAAGAAAAAGAGTAGACGGCCCGTCTGACCAACAGCTTACCAGGGATAATGCTGGCCAAATTGATCCTATGTTTAGATCTTCTAGTTGATTTAATTCGTGAATTCTGTCCGGAGAAATTTTCAATTGTTGAATCAATCTTTTTTTAAGTGTTAAATCAATAGGCTTTGGCGGGTTTATATCATGATTATTTATATCTGTTAATAATGCTGAGAAATCATCCATCAATTGGTCAAATAAAAGAGTTAAAAATGTTGGATGCCAAACCGATATGATTTTTAAATCTGTCCGAGCTAAAAGAAATAGCAATGTTACATATCGAAAAGACTCAATATCTTTTATAAGCTTAACTTCATTTGGCACCGCCATGATGCGAGATAACAAACCATGTGTAAGGCCCCCAAGATAATTTGTATCGTGTTCAAACCCAACAGGAACCTTCTTTGAGTTCGGGTGGGAAATATCCGGCACAGGGCTCACAGACCAATAGGCCGATCCGGACATTAAATCGGGGCGGTTGGAAAATAGGTCAAAGATCCAAGGACCAATTCCGCGTTGAAAATCTTTTTTCAAACCCTTTGTATAGGGAATCAATTTGGTTGCTGATGTTGAACCGCTTGTTGGTTCAAATAAGTTGACAGTCTCCTTCGTTAAAATTGAATCATGTCCAGAGCCAATGTCTTTTATATCATTGATATAATCATCATATTCTGAAATAGGTACTTGAATAAAAAACTTATCTATTGAATCAATTGAAGAGAAAGAATGATCTTTTCCAAACCGCGTATTTTCATTTTGCCGGATAATATTAAACAGAATATTTTGCTGAGCTTGAAAAACATCTGTTTTTGCTAATTGGTATTTACGCCAATGCCTCACGCAGGATAATTTCCAAATTAGATTAACAAAATAATTCACCTCAGCAACATCCTTTCTCCAGCAGGAGTATAATTTCCATTCCTGATTTCAGTGAGACACACTAATTCATCTCCATTAACATATCCAGGGTTTTTCTCAAGAAAAAATGCCACATGTTGATCGTTCAACCGGCCTGGGTCCACTTTAGCCATATCCTCCAGCAGGGGGGATGATCCTCTTTTGAATTGGACGACGCCAGTTTTCTGGTGATAACTGGCTCCGTAGATTTCTTTTGCCAAAACATTCATTATATTCCGGAATTTTTTTGGCGTTTCTTGATCATACCGAGGATAATATTCTTTATAGAAGGTTGGCAAAAATCGATAGGTCCTGTACCCCGAAGAAAGCAAAAGCCAATATAGCGGCCTATGGGGATGTTTGCATTTTTCTAGTACAGTTTGAATCCATCTTTTCGAAAGTTCAAATGTTTTCCAATAGTTTTTATCAATGATTGTATCACCGGAATACACAGCGCTCATCTCTTTTCCTTTTTGGACCAAATCAAGACATCCGATACTGGTAAATCCCTTGATGCTCTTACTTCCCTTTTTCTCCAAAAGGATGATCCAGTCTTTTTTGAACAGGTCCTTTTGAAAAATGTCCTCTTTTGAATGAAAATAATCTGAAAATAATGAATACATTTCTGAAAAATTTTGGTCATTCAATTCGGACGGGGAAAGAACCCTACTTGTCAATAATTGACTCATAGAATTGCAACCTCTATTCCGGGTAATCGATTATCTGCCATTTGAAGAGGGTCTATGCCATCCGCCTCCCAAGATACAAGATAAATGCGACTGTAAGCAGGAACGTTTTTGAAATTAGACTTAACAATATGATCAAAAGGATGATTTTCATCAAACCCAATCACCATATACTCAATTTTTTTCTGAATTAAAAAATTATGACATTGCGTCAATAATTCTAAAAAAATATCAGGATTATCTTTCTCAGTAGCCACATGACTGATAAAACAGCTTTTAAGTTTGCTATTCTTTTTGGGTAAAGGTGGATAACCTAAGATCAAAGAACATCCATTAATAAGCCATTGGATTTTCGATAAACTATTTTTATATCCCTTAACAACTGTTTGTCGAACGCTGCGCTGATCCCACATGGCCATACAGCCTACAATTTCTTCATTTTTAATTGCGACCAGCATATTTTCTGGTTTTAGTCCAGGTGTGTGATCAGGGTTAAACAAAGTCTCTTGGGTCCACATTGGATAAAACTGATGTTGTTTTCCATATTGATTTAAAAATTTAACAAGAGCACTTTGATCAACCTTCTGCCCATTTATTATAGATATTGTTGTAGATATGATTTTTTTGGGTTTATTCCGAATCGGAATTGATCGAGTACAGAAATGACTGTATTCTTGGTAGCGAGGTAATCCTCTGACACCAGATTTTAACAATTTTAATGCTGGCTCATTGCCGTCCATAATACTTGTTAAATAAAATTTTGTTTTTTGATCCAGGTGGAGTTTTTTGCAATATTGATATCCACGCAAAGCCGGGAATCCCGTTTGATACTCAGGCAACAGCCTCATAAGCCCAAGATACCCCACAGATTCGATTTTCCCATTAAAGTACAATTGTCTTATTGAGCGATTTGTTACCCCAAAGACTTTCCCGTTTTTAGAATCTTTTCCAACAATGGTCTGGTGAAAGGAGCCCTCTAGATGTTTCACACCAAAGAAAGAAGGTTCTCTTTCGAAGGTCATTCTAATGGGTCCAGCCATCGGCGTTTGATGCAACACAGAACGGAGAGCCGCATCATCTTTTTCAGAACCGATATAGTATTCTAGGTTGGGCACTTAATTACAAACCGTGATTGATGGGTTTTAAGTATAGGTCTGGAACTTGACGTACTTTAATCAACTCACTTTTCCAATTGCTATCTCCAAGAGGCAAATGGTCTCTGGAAGAGATTTCTCTTCGAATACCATAATTGATTAAATAATACTGCATCCACATCCAGGCGCTTTTTTTATTAACCGAGTCTAGCCCGCGGTTCCAAATGCTGCGCCATGTATAAAAATCTGTCCGAGCCTGAACACACCCAGCTTCCAATTCATGCGGTTGAAAATGGCGCGGCTGAAAAGGAATTTTGTTATAACTGTAAGTAGGGTCCAGCCACCATTGATCGTATAACAAACGGTTTTCCTTTTCCAGCCTTTTATAAAGCGGCGTACCGGGAAAAGGCGTCAGGTGATTAAAGGCGGTGATATAAAAATTATGCTCCTTTGCAAATTCAACTGATTCAGAAAAACTATCCGGCGTATCCTCATCGTAGCCAAAGACAAAAGTAATATACAGCCGGATATTATATTTTCGGAGATTGGCCAATGCTTTTTCATATCCACCATCCATCATATTAAAACCCTTATTCATCTTCTTTAGATTTTCAGGATTTAACGATTCAAAACCGACTAATACGCCCTGACATCCTGACTTCTGAAGAAGATCTAAAAATTCTTCGTCATGAGCTGCGTTGATACTCATCTGACTGACCCATTTATAATTATAGGGAATCAGCGCCCTCAGAAATTCCTTGGCTACTTTTACATTGGAAGTAATATTGTCATCCACAAAAAAGATCAAACGCCTATTCCCAATTTGTGATAATTCATCCAATACATTTTGGTAAGGCCGCCTGGTTTGAGAATTTTTAAAAACCGTCTGAATCGCACAAAATTCACATTGAAATTCACATCCACGACTCGCTTCAACCAATGATACAGGAACATAATTTTTGCCTTGAAATATGGATCTATCCGGCATTACATGGTCTAAAGAAGGTCTTTCTTTTGTATGATAATATGTTTTTAACGTCCCTTTTTCAGCATCCAAAAGAACCTGTTGCCAGCTTGATTCTGCTTCACCTACTACAACAGACTCGGCGTATTGACTCACTTCCTCAGGGCATAAAGAAGCATGAAAACCGCCCATAACAACCGGCACGTTGCGTTTTCGATATTCACTGGCGATTTGATAAGCACGTATCGCTGTATAGGTTTCAATACTTATCGCCACCAAGTCTGTGGGCTCATTATAATCGATTGTCTCGACTCGATCATCAAAAAACTTAACCTGATGTTCCGACGGTGTCAGGCTTGCCAGTGTTGCCGCACCCAAAGGTTCCATTTGCCAGGTACGGATATAATTCTTTTGTCCCTCATGCTTGCCGATGGTTGGATGAATAAGAGTCACCTTCATGCAGCTTCCGCCTTCTTTGGACTTATAGGTGGTTTGAATCCTGTAATCCAGTCACAATTATAATAACTGTGTAAATGATTGGCATAAAATCGGTATCCTATATTAGCCAGAATTGAAATAGGGATTTGAATGCCTGAACCCAAAATCCGCTTCCACATGCCCGAAAAGGAATAGGTATACTTCCAGGCACTTTCATGACCGATTAATAATTCTTCGGGTGTCATATTTCTTGGTTGAAAGACAACATGCTGGCCATCATACAATTCCCAGTCTCGAGTTGTGATTCTTCCCTCAGATTCTATCCGATGATATAAGGACGTCCCAGGAAACGGGGTCACAATCGCGAACCTCGGTAGATCAATGTTCATTTTAATCGCCATTTTCGCTGTTTCCATAAAAATATCAGGCATATCGTGATCCATCCCGAATGTGAAACAGGCCTGAAGTGTGATATTGTGTTCATGTAAGGAAGAAACAACATCTCCATAATCCTCCGGTGAATTAAATCCTTTCCGGGATATTTTAAGGTTATCAGGTGTTATGGATTCAAATCCCATAAGCAATCCGGCGCATCCACTTTCCGCAGCCAATTTCAAAAGCTGCTTATCCTTGATCAAAAGTGTAGTTGATAGACCATACCATTTCAGGTTTAGTGGAATCAACGCTTCAAACAATTCAGCTGCGTAGTCCTTATCGGCAATTATATTTAAATCGATAAAAATGATTCTTTTGGCCCAATGCTGTTTGATATCTGCCACGATTTGGTCCACCGGTTTTTGATATGGCGTTGTACCCCATGCAAAGGGAACAACACAAAAATCACAACGATGAATGCAGCCCCTTGTTGCCTCAAATACGTGTGTTGTTAAGAATTTTTTTGCATCAAGCATATCACGGCGGGGGAAAGGGCGATCTGCTAGAGACAAATCAGGTGCCTGGATGTAAGCCGGTTTCAATTTGTTAAAAATAAAATCATTGAGCAATTCCGGCCAAATATCCTCTGCATATCCCTGGACAATACTATCCGCATGAGGTGCGGCATCCTCCGGCGCGAGTGTAACATGTGGTCCACCAAAAACAACAGGAATTCCCTTTTTTCTGAATTTTTTAGATAAATGATAGGCCCGAGGTGCACTGCCTGTAATCACTGTCATGCCAACCAGGTCTACATCCAGATTATCTGGGATGTCTTCAATGCCTTCATCGTAAATTTTTATTTCAGCTTTCATTGATTCTGGTACGAGGGAAGCAAGAGTTGTTAAAGTCAGCGGTGTATACCTGAGGCTTTTTTTGAAAATACCGCCTCTGTGATGATATAGAGGCCCCTTCGGAGATATGAGCGCTATTTTCATTTCAAAAGATATCTTCTTATTATTTTTAAATAATGAATATTAACACCGTTAGCTGTTTATGAACGTTTCTTCTTTTTACCGAAACCGG
>CAJWIT010000071.1 GCA_913041945.1 uncultured Fidelibacterota bacterium | reverse complement strand
ATAAATTTATTCTATAGAGGTGAGCTGCAGTTGTCCAGAAAGTGGACTCATGGTGCATCTATTTCTGTAGATACACTCTATCAAGATGGAAAAAAAGTATATGTTAATTGAACCGAATGGAGAAAGAAAGCAACAAGTGAATTATTCAGTACAGTATAATCAGGATTCGAAATTCAAAGATAAGGTTTCCTTTGGATTAATCTTGCGGAATATTGCTATTGGAATGATGGACAATTATTCTGAATTTCCGTCGTTTCCCCTTCATCATTATTAAGGAATTTGAAAGATTTGAAAAATGAATATTAATAAGATTCCATACAATCAGTATGAATGAACAAATTGTTATATTTTTCTCTGACTGGGGACCTTCCATCTGCATTTTATTATTTGGAATAATCGCCGGATGGATATTTAAACGATACATTCATAAAAGGTTGGCATCCCTGGTGGAAAAAACACAATGGGGCGGGGATGATGTAATTCTAAAAGCGTTAGAGCCTCAAATTGTCCTCTGGTTTTTTCTAGTTGCATTTTTTATTGCGAGCACCAGTATTCAGGTCAGTGGCCCTTTCCTGAAATATTTAGAGAAAATTATTTTGATCATTTTGATTTTGTCGGTCACTTTTGTTTTAAACCGAATCCTGGTTGGACTTCTACAGCTTTGGGCCGGGCGCCAGGAGGGAGGATTCCCCTCCACAACAATGTTTACAAACTTGGTACGGATCACTGTTTTTATCATCGGTGGTCTTATCATTTTGGATTCCCTGAATATTTCGATTACTCCCATGTTAACAGCACTGGGTGTTGGTGGTCTTGCAATTAGTCTTGCTTTAAAAGATACACTGGCGGATGTGTTTAGTGGGCTTAACATCCTTCTCAGCCAGAAAGTAAAACCGGGAGATTTTGTCCAGCTTGATTCCGGTGAAATGGGATATGTTCAAAATATAACATGGAGGAATACAACCCTTTTAGAACGTGCCAACAATATTATTTCCATTCCTAATTCTAAGCTGTCGACTAGCATTGTTAGAAATTATGATACAATTGAATCTTCTTTTTCAGTGCGAGCGTCGGTTGGAGTCAGTTATGACAGTGATTTAGAGAAAGTCGAAGAAGTGGTTTTGGATGTTGCAAATGGTGTGTTAAATGATCTTGATGGAGTCGTGAAAGAACATCTCCCTGCTTTGCGCTATAAATTATTTGGTGATTCCAGTATTGAATTGGCAGTGTATTTTCGTGGGAAAAAATATGGCGATCAAAGCCTGATCATTCATGAATTTATTAAAAGAATTCACAAACGATTTAAATCTGAAGGCATTGATATTCCCTATCCTATTCGGACAATTATCCAAAAGTAAGACCCTTCATGAAAACCTGGATAATAGTTGGTTCATTACTTGCAGCCCTGGCTGTTATTCTCGGGGCTTTTGGAGCACATTGGTTGAAAGCACGGTTCTCACCGGAAGATCTTGCGATTTTTGAAACAGGTGTCCGATATCATATTATTCATGCGTTAAGCATTATCTTGATCGGAATCCTTGGATTCCATGTATCTACCGAAATTCTAAAAACACCTTTTATATTTTTTACAATCGGAATTTTTCTATTTTCAGGAAGTTTGTATGTCCTGGTACTGTCTGGAGCAAGGTGGTTTGGCGTTATTACCCCTATAGGTGGAGTTGGATTTATTGCAGGGTGGCTGTTCCTGGCTTATAACCTGTGGAAAGGTTAAAGAATTCTGAAGCTCTTAATTAAACCATTTTCCTTGGAAGTGAAAACTATGTATGAGAACCATGGTTTTTTTCATGATGGAGATGCTGGTCTTGATTTGTTTATTGTTCACCAGCAGACAATTGTTGCAGGTGACTCCACCTTTATTCATTTACAGATTGCTTGTGAAAACACAGAAGGAGCACCTTATCTAATTATTCCCAGGTCCAGTATTTCGAAAACTCCTCTCAGGCTTTCCAATTCCATCGGATTAATTGATCCAGGTTACAGGGGAGAAATAATGGCTGCTGTGGATAACATTAAAAATGAAGATTATACTGTGAATCCGGGGCAAAGATTATTTCAACTTTTACCCATGGACGGGTCATCCATCCAGTTTACATTGGTTGATGAACTTTCTAAGACAACCAGAGGGAAAGGTGGCTTTGGAAGTACAGGAAGTTAAGATGTGTTTGAATAATTTGAGACAACACCCTTGAAATAGACATCTGGATTCTTCCATTACCACAGTTATTAGCACTTAAGTATATAGAGTGCTAATTTCTCTTGAATTTTTTAAATTCCCATTTTAACTTCCCCGCTGCATTTAATATGATTGAACGAATAATTGCAGGTAAATGAAACAAATAAATAAACGGAGAAACAAATAATGAGTCTAAAACTAAAACCCTTGTCAGATCGAGTCGTTGTAGAAGCGGCTCCAGCTGATGAAGTCTCTTCCGGTGGTATTATTCTTCCGGATACAGCTCAGGAAAAACCTCAGCAGGGGACTATTGTTGCTGTTGGCCCCGGTAAGGCAAGCGATACTGGTTCAATAATTAAAATGACCGTTAAGAAAGGTGACAAAATCCTTTATGGAAAATATTCTGGAACAGATGTCACAATTGATGGTAATGAATATATGATTATGCGCGAAAGCGACATACTCGCAGTCTTATAAGGAGAAAGAAAATGGCAAAAGAAATTGCATATGATGCAAAAGCACGCAATGCCTTAAAAGAAGGTGTAGACCAATTGGCAAATGCCGTTAAAGTGACCTTAGGTCCCAAAGGACGGAATGTGGTTATTGAAAAGAAATTTGGTGCTCCCACTATTACCAAGGATGGGGTAACCGTTGCAAAGGAGATCGAACTGGAAGGTAAACTGGAAAACATTGGTGCGCAGATGGTAAAAGAAGTCGCTTCCAAGACCTCTGATGATGCAGGAGATGGTACAACCACGGCCACTGTTCTCGCCCAATCAATTATTGCTGAAGGTGTGAAGAACGTTGTGGCAGGTGCTAACCCCATGTCTATCAAACGTGGCATTGATGCAGCAACAGAGTCAGTTGTTGCCAACCTTAAATCCCAGAGTAAAGATATTCCTGATGTAAGCCAAATTGCCCAGGTTGCAACTATCTCCGCGAATGGTGATTCAGAAATTGGCGAAAAAATTGCTGAAGCAATGGAAAAAGTTGGAAAAGATGGCGTCATTACTGTTGAGGAAAGCAAAACTGCCGAAACTTATCTTGAATTTGTGGAAGGAATGCAGTTTGACCGTGGGTACCTGTCACCATACTTTGTGACAAATTCGGAGTCTATGGACGCTGAAATGGAAACTCCATATGTGCTGATCCATGATAAAAAGATAAGCAACATGAAAGATCTTCTTCCACTATTAGAAAAGGTTGTCCAAACAGGAAAACCCGTACTGATAATTGCAGAAGATGTAGAAGGTGAAGCCCTGGCTACCCTGGTGGTTAACAAGTTGCGTGGTACTTTTAAGGTCCTTGCTGTTAAAGCTCCCGGATTTGGAGATCGCCGGAAAGCAATGCTGGAAGATATTGCAGTACTCACTGGTGCTACTCTTATATCTGAAGATGCAGGCTATAAGCTGGAAAATGCAACCCTTGAATATCTTGGAACCGCAAAGCGTGTTGTATCTGATAAAGACAACACAACGATTGTTGGAGGCTCCGGCAGTAAGGATGCTATCAAGGGGCGGATTAATGAAATAAAGGTTCAGATTGATAAAACAACCTCCGATTACGATAAAGAGAAACTTCAGGAACGTCTTGCGAAACTCTCCGGTGGTGTTGCCGTTTTGAATGCTGGTGCTCCCACTGAAATTGAAATGAAAGAAAAGAAAGCCCGGGTTGAAGATGCGCTTCATGCAACACGTGCAGCAGTAGAAGAAGGAATCATTCCTGGAGGTGGTGTTGCCCTGGTAAGAGCGATCGCAGCGCTTGATAAAGTCAAGGTTTCTGACAACCAAATGGTAGGAGTCAATATCTTGCGTCGTGCTTTGGAAGAACCGTTTCGTCAGATCGTCAGAAATGCAGGGATGGAATCATCCATTGTCTTGCAAAACGTTCGGGATAAGAAAAAAGACTACGGCTATGATGCACGGAATGAAAAATATACAAATATGTTTGAAGCCGGTATCATTGATCCTACAAAAGTTGCTCGCGTAGCCCTTGAAAATGCTGCTTCAATTGCAGGATTATTGCTTACGACTGAAGTTGCAATAAGTGAAATTCCTGAGAAGGAACCACCGATGCCGCCAATGCCTCCTGGAGGTGGTGATATGGGTGGAATGGGTGGTATGTATTAAACTTATAGACTTCCCAGTCTTAATGAAAAGCCCCTTCAGTTTTTGGAGGGGCTTTTTTTTATTCTATCCAATAGAGTCACCTTTTTGTGATCTATATCACATTTCAATCATACTGATTCTTTATCATGTTATCCAAATGTCAGGAATCTATTGTATCCGCAAGGGTGCTGTTCTTATTAGAGATTTTGGTATAACTTAGAAAGTTATATCCACGCCAGGTTCACCTGAAGGCTGGTGCATTAACAATAAAAATTTTAAACAACAAAACGGGATAAAAGTTTAATGAATAATACTTATGTAATGTATATTTCTGCCCTATTTTTCCTATAAATAGAAATAAATTATGAATATTGAAATCAACGAATTGAACGCTTTTTCAAGAGAATTGATTATTGATATCCCCTGGGAAGAGTTGTCTGAGGATTTTGATAAAACCGTAGGGAAATTCAGAAAGAAAGCCAAACACCCAGGCTTTCGCCCCGGGAAAGTTCCGAAGCAAGTGTTAATGACCCAATTTCTTCCTGCTATTGAAGCGGATTTTGTGGAGGAATCGTTCAGAAAATTTTATGTCAAAGCGCTCCAGGAAAAAGAACTTATCCCTGTAAACCAGGCAGATGTGAATGATTTGGAATTTAAATATGGTGAGCATTTTTCATTTAAGGCTGCATTTGAAGTGGAACCGGAAGTGACCCTGCCTAACCTGAAAAAATGTAAGTTAGAAGTCCAAAAGCATAGTTACATTACTGATGAAGAGGATATAGATCTGGCGATTGATGATATTCGCAAAGCCAATGCGGAAGTCATAACTGTAGAGGATGGTGCCAAGTGCGGTGATTACGTTTTGGCAGATTTGCAGATGCTGGATGATTCCAGTGTTCCCATTATTGGTGAAAAGGCCGAAAAACGCTATCTGAAAATCGGGGACGGTATGTTTACCGGTGAGAACCAGAAGAATCTTGAGGGTGTAAAAACCGGGGATTCAACTCGGGTAATATTCCCCGATGAGAATGGAAAAGAGTCCACTTTTACAGTGGATGTTATAAATATTGAAAGACAATTACTGCCAGAAATCAATGAAGATTTTATCAAAAAATTGGATCCTGATGTAGAGTCTGAAACGGAATTGAGACAAAAAATTAAGAAACAAATTGACCAAAGTTATTCCCGCCGTTCTGACGAGTTATTTGAACGGCAATTGTCAGATGCCCTCATTGAAAAAGTTGAGATAGAATGTCCCCCTTCCATGCTTGAATCCTACATGAACCATATTTTGGAAGATGTGAAGAAAAAGAATGATAATGTGGAAGTTGATGAAGCGAAGATTAGGGAGACCTATAAACCAATGACTGAACGAAACTTAAAGTGGTATCTTATCAGGAAAGCTATCATTCAATCCCATAATCTGGAAGTATCAAAAAGCAGGCTGGGAAAAAAAATTAACCAGATAGTTGATCATTCCTCGAATAGAAAGGAAGCGGAAAAATTCTATAAAAAGCCCAGCAACCGCACCCGGGTTGAGGATGATCTTATGGAAAAAAAGGTATTAGCGGTTATACAGGAATTTGCCAAGATTAAAGAGGTAACAGTGGAAACAAAAGATATACGTGCCCAGCAGGAATTGCAGGCAAAAACTCATGAGTAAATCTCCAATGTCACAGTTAATCCCTATGGTGGTGGAAAAGTCGGGCCGATCTGAACGTGCATTTGATATTTATTCCCGTTTATTGAAAGAAAGGATTATTTTTCTGAGCACTTCCATTGATGATAATGTCGCTTCTTTGGTTATTGCCCAATTATTATTTTTGGAAGCGGAAAATTCTGAAAAAGATATTCACCTGTATATAAATTCACCAGGTGGTTTTGTTACTGCCGGATTAGCGATTTTTGATACAATGAATTTCATTAAACCTGCTGTGTCAACAATTTGTATTGGACAGGCCTCCAGCATGGGAGCTCTGTTGCTTGCAGGAGGATCCCGGGGAAAACGTTCAGCTTTGCCAAATTCCCGGATGATGATACATCAACCTCTTGGCGGTGTGGAAGGGCAGGCCAGCGATATCAAGATTCAGGCAGATGAAATCGT
>CAJWIT010000070.1 GCA_913041945.1 uncultured Fidelibacterota bacterium | reverse complement strand
TCCTGGAAGTCAGTGCCTATTACAAGGATGTAAAAGATCTTGTGCAACATGTTTATTACGAGGATGAAAAAGGAAATCTCTACGAAACGTTTGCCAATCGCGAGTATGCCGATATTAAAGGGTTCCATACAAGCTTTGAAAAGCGACATGGGGATTTCACGGTAATTATGCGCTATAATTTTCAAGTTGCGACAGGTAAAAGTGCTACCCCTTTTGATGCAGATATCAAATATATAGAAGACCCGGATGAAGGTGAGCTTCCGGTTGAGTTACCAGATCCAGAGGATGAATATCTCAATTTTGATCGAACCCATCGATTTGTATCCAATTTCAGCTATAGAACAGGAAGAGACAATGGTCCCATAATTTTTAAGGATTTTCGGCCCTTGTCTGATTGGGTACTTAGTTTGAGATATTCTCTCCAAAGTGGGCGTCCGTACACATATGATGATGGCGGTCTAGGTGTCAAGTTCAACAAGCGTACACCTGTTTTTCATAATGTTAAGCTTAGAATGCAAAAAATGCTTCGGCTAAAACAAACGAGATTGTCAGTTTATGTGGAAGTTTATAACCTATTGAACCAGAGGGATTATGCCTATGCATTGTTTGATAATGCAAACGCTGTGACACGGTGGGAAACGTATTATGATGATGATGAAACCAATGATATTGGCGATCCGATGCTTTTCGATGATTGGGACCCATTACTATATCGACAAGAACTTATTTTTCTGCGAAACACACCACGATACTTTAAGCTCGGTCTGATAATAAACTGATGATAAGACTGCAAGAAGCAATGGCTGCCTGTTTACATATTGTGTTTGAGAGCGCACGAGTAATTGCTGTGTTGATTTCAGTACTGATTTGGAGTAGTTGCGAGGATGAATTAATTGAACACAATGAAGGCGACCTGGCAGTTTTGCAGGACATTATTGACCTGAACGATCTGCAGTCAAGGGAGCCTATGCTGGTTGATTTGAACGGTAATGATGAGATGGATGGGTCTGAGCCATTTGATGACTTAAACGGGAATGGTATTTGGGATCTTGCGGAGCCATTTGACGACTTAAATGATAATGGTATTCGCGATGAGGGAGAGAGCTTTTTTGATTTTGACGGAGATGGTGTGTATGATGTGGGAGAACCATTTTCTGATGATAATAACAATGGTGTCTACGACGATGTGGAGCCATTTGACGACTTAAACGGGAATGGTATCTGGGACCTGGGAGAAGATTATGATGATTGGGGGCTGGATGGTGTTAACTCAACAGATGACTATGGGGAAGGCAATGGCATCTGGGACCAGGAAATCTATATTGATTATGATGCTGATGGAATTAGAAATAGTCCATTAGTGATAGAACCCCTGGGCCTGGGCATTCAGCACTGGCGGAATGGCCGCCTGGTATATCTGTGGCTGTCTAATCCTCGCGTATCAAAGCTTCCGGGATCAATTGATGTGTTAGCAGAGCTTGAAGAATTACACGTTATAAATACTTACTTGGATTCGCTTCCATCAGAGATCGGGAATCTGTTTAAATTAAGTGAGCTCCGGCTAGAGTATACCAGGCTTGCCCAATTGCCTGAGTCGATTGGCAATCTTACTGGGCTTCAGGTTCTTCGAGTTCAGCACAGTTTTTTAGATCAGGTTCCATCTTTTATTAATGAACTTGTTGGGCTCAAAGAATTATGGTTAAAAGGGAATACTATCACAGGCATTGATAATCTTAATTGTGCTCTGGCCGAACAGTTAGACGTGTTATCTATTCAGGAAAATTCAATTTGTCCTATGCCTGAAAGCTTGTCTGATACAAATGGAAACAGGACCTGGGATGCTTCTGAGGAATTTACGGATGAAAATGAAAATGGAATTTGGGATGCAGCAGAAGAGTTTAGCGATGCAAATGGAAATGGAATATTGGATGAGGGTGAGGAATTTACGGATGAAAATGAAAATGGTGTATGGGACCCTGCTGAGGAATTTACGGATGAAAATGAAAATGGTGTATGGGACCCTGCTGAGGAATTTTCAGATTTTGGATTGGATGGAATCGCAGACACCGGCGATGCAGGCGAAGGCAATAGTGTGTGGGATTTCTGGGATCATCCGGAATGTCTCGCTGGCTCCATTACAGATCAGGAATGCACACAGTGATGAATACAAAGAATTCAGTTAAAACCGCATTTATACTGCTGATAATCAGCCAATCGCTGCTGGCTCAGCGCGAATATATTGTCCACGATCGTGGCATGCTTCACGAATCAGTGTTTAATAATGGTATTTTGTCCCAGCCCCTGAAAAATAACGGAATAGAATGGTCGGCCCAACCCATGTTTGAATGGCCGGGCCGGTCAAATACAATTGTGGAAGGTGTTGAATACGATGGTCAGCATAATTCCCTTGGTGGCGGTATTCATATTGCGGTCAATTATCCCGGTAGTCTGGGATATAACGATAAAAAGTTCGCCTTCTGCGGCATGATTGGCGACGGAGGACCTGAGACCAGTGTTGGGGTCTGGACCTTTCCAATCAGTTTTTATGAAGTACGGAACTATCCACTACTGGATGATGGCAGTCTGAATCCTGATTTTGATCCCAATGAAGCTGAGCAGATTATATATGCGAAATGGGCTACCAGTGTGGGGTTGACAGTGCAGCGTACGACCAGATCATACAGTTACCCTGATTATGATGATATTGTTCTCCATGAATATGAATTTGAATTCACCGGAAATACCGATATGGACCCAACCACCATTGAGATGGACACGGTGGATACACTGGTGGATGTACTCATTTATTTTGCACAGAGTTTTGCTCCGTCTATGTATGGCTATCAGCGTCACTATAATGAATGGAAATGGAAACCCGGTATATTCCAGGGGGATAACTGGGCATCATTTGACCCTGATTACTGGCTGGCGTTCAATATGGACTGTGAGACGGGAGGTGATTTTGACCTGGCCGGGAAACCGGAACCGACTCCGGAATTATTTCAGGAGTTTGCCTCCAGCGGGGAAAATGGCGGTGGTTTCGCCAGTCCGGCTGCAGTTGGCTATACCATGCTGTATTATGATCAAAACCATCTGACTGTGTTTGATGGACCTGATTCAACTTCCGTTAACAGTGAATATGGGCCAACAGGACAGGAACTGGACGATCAGTTCCGCCTCAAACAGCCCTATCACACTTATCTGACTCATGGCTGGTTTTCATCCGCAGTAATTATGGCTAATGGTAGACCACATTTGAGGATGGGCCCGCGTGCAAACGGATTTTACAATGAAACTGAAATCGAAGACTGGGGCCTGAATCCCGCATGGGTAGGCCGCGCACAGTTCAAGCATAGTAATTCGGATTATCCCGGCCGTAGTTTTGCTTTTGGTCCTTATACTTTATCCAAGGGAGATACACTAGAGTATTCCTTTGCCCAGGTAGCAGGCTATGGCGCAGATGCTACAAAGCAATACTGGGGGGGGCATCAAAAAGATGATTTGTGGGGCACCGTTCCATCCATGAATCGCAGGGTCGTTATTGATGGTCAGGTGATAACCGAAAACTATATTGATGATTATGGATACCCCGACTATGTAAACTCTGATGTCATTACAGTGAATGATGTGGCCCGAAAAGCCTGGGAAGCCTACACCGGACAGGTGATACCTCATGATTCTACCTGGGCTGACGGAGAATTGGTCTGCTGGCCGGAGAATAATTCTAAGGATGGCAATTATGCGGTACCGATACCCTATCCGGCACCAGGCATAACGGTTGAAACTCTTGATGATGCTTCAGTCCGGTTACGTTGGGGACGTGCCGTTGAATCTTTTACGCACGCTGCTGGTAATCTTGAGAAATTTAATGTCTATCGCAGTATTCATCCGATTGGTCCGTGGAAGCTGTTGAATGTCACTGTCGCCGGTGCAATAGTGGATTCGCTAAATCTGTACGAGATGATTGATGATGATATAGATTTCAAGGTTGGTGATTTTGCCTTCTATGCGGTCACATCCATAAACGATCTGAATATGGAAAGTGGCAAGACCAATATTACCCGTATTCAAAAAAACATTGGTGCTGTTGCCAAAATGGGGAAGGTATATGTTGTGCCGAATCCTTTTGTTTTAAACTCTGGTTTTTCTGGCACAGGTACTGAGGATCAAATTGGATTTTATGGTTTGCCGGAGACCTGTACTATCAGGATTTATTCATATGCCGGGCAGTTGATTGATGTAATTAATCATGATGTACCAACCTATTCGGAACCCTTTTATCAGGTAACCCTTAACCACCAGATAATGGCACCGGGAGTTTATTTCTTTGTTGTTTCTACACCGGAAGGGGATGAAACTGGTGGAAAATTTGTAATCATTAAATGATGTAATCAATGAGAAATGCCTGAAATAAGTAAATATATAAAACAATCATTGATGATTTTGACTGTCTTCCTGTTCTCGGTTTTTAACCCGCTTTCAGGACAGAATAAAGTCGGTACAACTATTTTCCAGTTTCTGAAGGTGATGCCTGATGCACAGTCTACTGGGATGGGAGATGCTGTAACTTCAACAATCAATAATGCCAATGCAGTCTTTCATAATCCTGCAGGCCTATCTGAGGTAAAAAAGCGTGACCTATCGCTGTCTTTTTATGAATACTTTTTTGATGTTAAAACAACTGCCCTTTCTCTGGCTTACAATATTGGCACTGGCGGAACCCTTGGACTTCATGTAATCTTTACCGATATTGGATCGATTGATGTAACAACGACAGAGCAACTGGTGTTTATGGAGAACGGGACCTATAATCCGGGGCTCACGGGAGAGACAATTAACCCCAATCAGATGGTGGCTGGTCTCTCTCTGGCTAAGTCACTTACAGATAAATTTTCTTTTGGGGTTACATCAAAATATGTTCGTGAAGATCTTGTCATGGCTTCCGCGGATGGTTTTGTTTTTGACTTTGGCCTGGTTTATAAAACCGGTTATAGGTCGATTCAAACATCAGCTGTGATCAGGAATTTCGGACCGGAGATTTCGTTTAGTGATGATGAGATCACAACCAATAACAGCGATTTTGAGTCCTATCCTCCACCCCAAACCCTGGCGATAGGAGTATCCAGTTTTCTCATTGCACCGGACAATTCCCTGTTACTTCAATCCGGCAATCAACGCTTGAGGGTAGCTTTTGATATTATTGGTCCCCGGGACTATGACCAACAGTACAATACAGGGCTGGAGTGGGGATATCAGGATCTGCTGTTTTTTCGAACAGGCTACAAGTTTAACTATGATACTCAGGATATAAGTTTTGGTTTTGGTTTTCGAACTAATAATTTTCGCGGAGATTATTCTTACGCTAGCTATGGAAAGTATCTTTTCAATATCCATCGCTTCAGTGTTGGGATGGAGTTTTGAGAATGATTAGAAATACGAATCATACGATTTTTTCTTTTACATTGAAATTTCTCAGTCATCTTAGGTTTAGTTTTCTTTTATTGGGTGTGCTGTATTTCTTACCTACGGTTTCAATGTCTCAAGGGAATGGCGATCCGCTGGGGTTTCAGGGGCTTTCAAAATTAAATATGTTCAGTGCTCAAGCCTTAGCTCAAGGAAACACTTCTATAGCGCAAACAGGAGTCGTTAATAGCTTGTTCAATAATCCAGCGGGGCTGGGGGATATAGAACGGCTGCAGATTAGTATATCAGGTAAATCCAGTCAGTGGAAGCAGCATGAAAACCAGTATTGGACTGAAAGTAGACTACATCCACTATTACCAGCCATTCTGGATGGTCGCTATGTACCCAACCCGCATCATAATGGTTTGCTTGATACCGCATTGGTGAATTTGATGTCACCAGATGATTATACCATTCCTCTGCTCGGCTTCGACCAGTACAGTCCGGAGGTAGCAGATTGGAAGGATAGTTATATATCACAATCGCCCGTGAACAATATCTCTCTGGCAATTCCTTTAAAAATTATGGGTAAGAGCCTGGTTTTGGCTGCTGGGTTGGCCCGGCGAAATGATATTTATGAATATGATCGTAATGATACCTATCTCAATCCTCATTTTGGTGATCGGACCAACCCAGTAATATTGGCAGCTCCTGACTCAATGATTATGAACTGGTTTAAATACGAGCGACTGAGTAAGGGAGGCATTAATGCTCTGACTTTTGGATTAGCGCTTCGAATGAGCAATCATCTACAATTAGGATTATCAATACAGAATTTGAACGGTGAGAGTGATGATCATCTTGAAATGGATAAAGTAGGCTATTTCTTATTTCCGAAAAGTGATGAGTTTGCATTCACATACGATACAATGACAGTTGTACAGTCCGGTAAATCCACTTTTGGTACTACATCTGATATCCGCGGTATGCCATTACTAATTAGCTTTTTCAATCCAATCAAATTTGGGATTTTATTCAATTATAAGCAATTTGACCTGGGGTTTTGTATAACCAGTCCTTATACGATAACCCGCGACTGGGATTACACAATTGAATTTTTTGAAACAGATACGATAACCACCACAAACATAAATGGGCAAGATCAGATGGACTTACCCATTACAATAGCACTTGGCGCAAAGATCGAACAAAAGAATCGACTGAGCATATCTTTTGATATTG
>CAJWIT010000069.1 GCA_913041945.1 uncultured Fidelibacterota bacterium | reverse complement strand
TTGTCAAGTTTTTATGTTCTCTAAGCACCAGGATGGGGAGGGAAAAATTATTTTTAATGGATAAATTTATCGGCAACTAACATATTGTTTTTAATCATGTATTTTGATGAAAGTTACTGGTATTTTTTGCTTGAGTAGAATTGTGTCCGAATAATATGAAAAGCGATGACTACAATTACTATGCAGCCACCAAAAATCATAATCATACTCGGTCTTTCACCAATACCAAACCAGACCCAAAATGGTCCAATTACCATTTCTAACAGCATAATTAAACTTACAATAGCAGATGTTGTATAACGTGGAGCTGTAATAAGAAACGCAAATGACACAGGAAGTATCACAACTCCCATAGTGAATACTGTCCAGATTGGCGCATTAAAAATACTGCCTTCTGTACTAAAGGCAAAACCAATGATACCACTAATCAGGGCTCCAACAGCAGCTGCAGGGACCACCTCAAGATCACGGTATTTTCGCGCCATAGTAAAGGCGAGTGCCAGTCCAAATGCAGTAATAGCCCCATAAGCAGCACCCAATACCGGAGACCCTTCGGGTTGACTGATGGCGTTGTTGCCGTCACTGACCACAATGGCGACACCAACCATTGCAGCAATTATAGTTAACCAGCCTCCCATGCCCTGGGCTTCACTCATCATAAAACTTGATAGAATTGCTGCAAATATCGGCATTGTAGCAACTGCAGTTAATACAAGCATTACTGAAGTTTCCTGAATTCCAAGTGTAAAGGTAACGGAATTTATGGAAAAAGAAATTATGACAATTATTCCTGGCCAAGTATAAAGCGTACGCCATTTCTTTTTTGTATTAGAAAAAAACAAAAAGCGCCAGATAATCAATAGAGTAACTCCCATTAATACTCCACGCCAGCCCATCAGCGGCCATCGGTCAAGATTTGAAAATCTCATTACCATGGTGTCAGGTGTAAGAACCAGCACACCAATCAGGGCAAGAAAAGTTCCAAAACTTTTGGGATATTTTTTTAATATTCGATCAAATAAATACATTGTTGAGCTTTTAGCTATTCTTTGATCTGCCATAAATCAAAGGCAGTATCACCCTCAATTATTAATTAGATTAAACTCATTGAAAGGACGTCTGAAAACTGTCAAAGTTGATGGTGGAAAATGGTGGGGGAGAAATTATTAAGAAATTTGATATTTTTTTGTACTCGCTTAAATATTGATATTACAAAGTAAATATTGTGATGGTGAATGGTCGTTAATATTTGTACTTCGGGTTTTTAGTTCCAAGCATGCTATAATAAGTAAGTAACTTTACTGCACGACTCATCTATAATATTTTAAGCCACTTGAGTTGCTCATGAGTCATAAGTTCCCATAAAAAAATTATATTATTGACTGTGGATTGTCATTTCGACCGAAGGAGAAATCGTATAAAATGCTGTTATTGTACAAGACCCCTCACATATGTTTGAGAGGACACGACAAAATTACTGACTTTCGAGTTGGGTAGAGTAGTGAGTGATGTAAATAAAAGTGTTTTAGTCAGAAAGCGTAGTTTTCCAGGGACTGTCATCTCTGAACTCACCTTCCATTTTACTTCCATCTTTAAACAATATGGTACCCTCTCCATGCTTTTTCCCATCCTTCCACTCCCCTTCATACTTATTCCCATTAGGCCAGGTGTAAGTTCCCTGACCTTCCATTTTGTCATTCTTCCATTCACCTTCATATTTACCTCCGTCAGGTGAAGTGAGAGTTCCTTTACCTTCTTTCAGCCCCTCCTTCCATTCTCCGTCATAAATTTCCTCATTTTCATAGGTAATGCTTCCTTTACCATGTGGTTTCCCGTTTTGCAGTTCTCCTACATATTCGGCTTCATTTGTACATCCAACCAAAAATACTAATAATAACATCTGAAATGCAATTAGTAATTTGTTCATAGCACCACTCTGATTTAAGTGTTTTATTGAACCTGCAGATAAAGCATATTTTGCAATTTTATTATCAATAATTATTCTACTCAGGATGTACTGTACAAGTGATTCTTATTAAATTGCACTAAAACAAACTTCTGTGACGCCGATCATTGAGTCACGTTTTACGAGTGCGGCAAGTTCATCCTCGGTGAGGTGTCCGGTGCCTGCTGGACGCTGCGGCAGAACTAGGTAGCGCAAATCAGCTGTGCTGTCATGTACCCGGACTTCTACTTCATCAGAAATATCTGTACCGAATTCCAGCAACACCGATCTCGGTTCGCGTACCGCACGTGAACGGTATTCACGACTTTTGTACCAGTCCGGAGGGAGTCCGAGCAGTGAGCGCGGATAACATGAGCAGAGGGTACAGACGATTAAATTGTGGACTTCTGGCGTGTTCTCCACCACCAGCAGTTGCACAGGGCCGATGTCGAGTCCAAGTGTCTTTACGGCGGATGGTGCATCCTGCAAAAGTGACTGCTTGAACTGAGGATCAACCCAGGCACGAGCAACAACTTGTGCACCAAGTTCGGGACCTCGGGAATCCATTTCCTTGACTGCATTCCGGATATCCTCAGCACTCAGTACTCCCTTTTCGATCAACAACTCACGGACTGATATTTCCAGGAACTGGTAATAAGTTGTGGGTGCGGTATTATTGGTATCGCTTTCATTGGTGGAGGAGGTTTTCATGTTTTCTCCGGATTTGCAGGTTCTAACCAGAATTCGAAAATCTCTACATCAAGAGAGTCTTGTGGATTACCCTGGTAATCCGGCCATACTTCCTGTTGTTGGAAACGTACCCGATAAAGGGGGACAACTGGCGTATCGAATCGTCCAAAGGCCAGTTCCTCCGGATTACGATACTCTCCGGCAACTCGTTCAATTACTCCTTTACAGCCTCTCACATAAAACGGAGTGCGGATATGTCCTGGAGGCGAACCTTTGCGGACCCGCACAGCATTTCCAGTTTGAAAGAGAGGGGTCATACCTCCTCCGTCTCGTAGCGGGATTGTACTTCTTCCAACTTGCGGCTGAGCTCTTCGGTTGTCAGCACGCCATTGTATTGCAGGGCCTGGGTGATGGAAAAAATCCAACGCTCGTAGTAGCTCATCTTTTCGTAAGCATCCGGTGGGAGACTTTCGATTCCCTTGCGCAGTTGATCAACGCTCATCAGTTTTGGTGACTTGGATGTCAGAAGTACCAACATTGCATCTACGTTTTTTTCCCAAAACTCATAGTCGTGTTCTGTGGGTTTGACGTGGCCTGCCTCCAGGCCGCCCATGTCGTGGTGGCTGCGACTAGTGAAATCTCGTTCCATGCTCAACTATTTCAAGTGGTGTAGTGTTGCAACTGGGAAAAGTTTACTCTTGATTTAAATATTAGTAAATCTATTTTTTGAGCTGTTTTCGAATTAGGAGAGATATCACTTGAATTAGCTTCTAATCAAGAATGTCATATTCCGAATTTCAGATAATTCTAAATTCATGTAATAATATTTGCACTATCCAATAAAAATATGTAACTTTTCTAATAATAGTAAAATATCGCTATTAAGTATTGCATGAACCAAATCGGCTTGGTCGTTTTAGGCAGTGTGCTGCAAATCAATTTAATTTGTGCTTAACGTTAACATTAATATTTTTTAGATATATTCAAAAACCAATGAAAGAACTTGAGACTAATTCAAGAGCTGTTTTGGTGGGTATCAGAAATGCCTTCGGTTTGCCTGCACTGTTGCTCTTTTCAGCAATGACAGGGTTTGGATCTTTTGCTCATGAACATGGTTTTTCGCTTTATATGTCCATGCTGTCCACGATATTGATCTGGGGTCTTCCTGGACAGGTGGTTCACGTAGAACTTTATGGTATGGGGGCACCCTTAATTGCTGTCGTTCTTGGTGTAGCAGGAGCAAACGCCAGATTTATGCCGATGACACTTTCGATGATGCCTATTTTTGATGACTCACCTCACAATCGTCGATGGAATTATTTGCTTGCTCATATGATATCAATCAATACCTGGACTGAAATGCTCCATACAGGTCCTGAGATCAGGGCGGACCGAAGGATGGCCTATTTCCTGGGATTTTCCTTTACCTGTATGACATCGGGCATCATTGGTGTTCTTCAGGGATACATTCTTTTTGAAAGCATGCCTCAAACGGTATCGCTCTGTCTTATTTTTCTGGTGCCTGTTTATTTTGGGCTGATAATGTCAAATACAGTACATCCACCTTTTCTACTCGCCTTTGTTTTAGGCTGTATTCTTGGGCCGCCAATGCATTTGCTGACCCCTGAATGGGGGCTGGTGTTGGCCGGGCTGATTTCTGGTACACTGGCCTATTTGATGCGTCACAAGCTTCCATCCCCATGGAACAGTAAGGAGGGCAATGGATGAGACATCGGCCTGGATCTTTTTCTTATCCGCAGTTTTAGCGACCTATGTATGGCGTTTTGCAGCGGTCATGATCAGCCACCGGATCGAAGCTAACCACCCGATCTTTGAGTGGTTCACCTGTCTGGCATATGGCATCATTGCCGCACTGGTAGCCCGGACTCTGATCCTTCCGTCTGGACTGCTGGCACTGGTTCCACTTTGGCATAGATTGATACCCATGGCTCTGGCATTTCTGGGTTTCTATCTGCTGGGAAAACGCCTCTGGGTCGGAATTGTATTTGGTGAAACAGGCTTAATTGCACTTATGTGGTTCAACGGAATCGAGGGATTTTGATGAAAAAACACAGTTTAAACATTATACCAGTGTAACCTTAATTATGACGATAATTTGATATTTTAAAGGAAGGATTCCATGGGAATTAAAGGTTTAGATCATGTCAACATCAACACTTCAAACATGAAGGATACGATGAGTTTTTATACAGACTTGTTGGATTTCACAGATGGATTCCGTCCTCCTTTTGATTTTCCTGGTGCTTGGCTTTACGCAGGGGGGAATGCAGTCATTCACCTGGTGTTCAGTGATAGTGAACCGAATGTAATTAGTAATCCAGTTGACCATATTGCATTTGAAGCCACAGGTTTTGAAGAAACCAAACAACGCTTGGAAAATGAAAACTGGGAGTTTCGTTGCTCTAATGTCCCTGATACACAGATTCGACAAATATTCCTTGTTGATCCAAACGGAGTTAAACTGGAACTGAATTTCAAGTTCTAAAAAGAATTATCAGCTAAAATATTTTGTAAGGTGCATTAGTGACTGCATGGGTATAACTTCTTATATGTAAGTCCTTTTCATGTGATTGACCCCTAAAAATTTTTCACAGTCAGGCAACCTTCCACGCGATTTACAATATTTATCTGTTCGGTTTCACAATTTCATTTTGTTGTGCAGTAAGCAAATGTTTGAGTACAAATACTAGCGCAAAGAGGATAATACAGACCAGGCTCAACATGGTAAGTCCAGACTGAAAACTTCTCTCGTTATCAGATAGTATTCCCAGGCTTAGTGGTCCCAGTACACCACCAATTTCAGCAGCAGCAAAGAACATTCCACCCGCAGAGCCGGCGTTGCGAGAGCCAACTTTTGGTATTTCCATTAAAATTAGCAGTAAAATTGTCATCATTGAGCCTTGTGTAATTCCCTTCAGAGCAAGACCTATTAATATGATTGGTTCACTGTATGATTTTAGCAAAATTACTGACGTTCCCGCACTTACAAATAAACCAGCAAGAATCCAAAATCTTAATTTCGGTAAGGCCATCCTCGGGATAGATAGTGATCCTAAAATACCTATCAAAGTTGGTATTGATGCCCAATATCCTGCCCGTTCTACTCCAAGTCCGCGTGTTTTGAGAATTTCATACATCCAGTTAGATAAGCCATGATTATAAAGAAATATGCAGATGCCCATTAGCATTATAATACGCACGGGTAAGAGATTGAAAAGCTCCAGAAAGACCTGAACTTGCGGAGGACGTTCCAATTTACTTAAATGCCCTTCCATTTCTATGCTCTCTGGGTGTCTGCTAATGAGCAGCCAGATCAATCCCGAAAGAAAAACTACAAAACTGTAAATCAAAAGCACTTTACGCCAGTCTCCATCCATCCAAGGCATCATCACTGAATTGGTGATTGATAGCGTAGTGATGCCTCCCAATGCCATACCGGTGATATAAAGTCCCATGGCTAACCTTCTTTCATGCTCCTTAAACCAAATACCGATCAATTTGGGTGCACCTATTGATATTAGTGGTCCACCTATTCCAAAAATAGCCACAGCTAAAAAAAGTGTGAGTTGCCCCTGAGCGAAAGCTCTCATCATACATGAAATGCCTATCAAGACTGAGGCAATCAAGAGCGAACGACGTAAACCTAGACGGTCAATCAAAACTCCACAAGGCAAAGCAGTAGCAATATAGACTAGTTGCCAAGAACCAAGTATTCCTCCCATTTCGGTATAATTCATTTTTAGTTCATCGGTGATGGGTTGGACTAGTGGGGCTAGACTAGTTACGGTCATACCGAAACAGAAATAAAGAAGCCAAACACCTGACAGCATTAGCCAGCGATGTGAGTAAAGTGCAGCAGTATCAGATTTTTGATAAGTCAAAGTGGATTAAGTTTGTGAGTTGTATGTATTTTAGAGGGAAAACCCATGCCCCATTAGCATTGCTGAAATTTAAAAGGATTGTTCTGTAATCGTAAAATATGCCACTTCCGTGACAACTGGGCATCTCTTTGGAAAAACCTGGTTGAGAGTGTAGAGATCCCACAGACCGACCTTCCAGTTAACATTAGTAAGCAGTCTTAAGCTCTAATCTTATTAATTAAGGTGAGCAAACAGTTTTTATGGGTTAAGCTAATTAATTATTAAGCCATTCTAGAGAATGTGAATAGAGTGAAGGTTGAAGTTTTACTAATTGTCTAATTTATAAATTGAATAGTTCGGGAGAGATCATTCTTGGAGGGCCATCTATTAAATCCATAAATTTTTTTCATAAATTCTGATTGACGTTTTCTGGGTA
>CAJWIT010000068.1 GCA_913041945.1 uncultured Fidelibacterota bacterium | reverse complement strand
CCTGGATATGACGATTTTGATACAAGAGGTGGTTATATTATCGAAGATCCAGGAACCCTTTCCCTTTCTTCCTGGATTGCCCCCAAGCCGGGGAAAAAGGTAAATCAGCAGCTTAGCCTTTTTGGTGGAAAAGATGATTATGCATCCAAATGGTACGGTCTTTCGTATAATCTGGAATTATCACCTAGGGAACATTATTCGATTTCAATATCTCCGGATTATGCCTGGAATTATGATGAATCGCAGTGGGTTGACAATTTATCTGTGTCTCATGATGACTGGGTTACGTGGGATTATATTGGTTCTGTTTATGGTAAATTAACAAGTCAGACAATTTCTTTAGGTATAAGAATGAATTATTCCTTTACTCCCGATATGAGCCTTCAATTATTTACACAACCATTCATAGCAATTGGAAAATATGACAGTTATCGATTGTTGATGGAAAATAAAACATATCAATTTGCGGAAAATTTCCTATTTTATAATGATACACTAAACACAGAAAATACGTGGTATCTAATTGATGACCCGTCCAATTCATATTTTGGAATACCTTATAATGAACACAATTACGATTTCAACAAAAAATCTCTTAATTGGCAATCAGTATTTCGTTGGGAATATCGCCCTGGTAGTGTATTATTCTTTGTTTGGTCCTTCTCAAGCTATGAAGATCAGGAGTTATTAGATTTTAATATTTCCAAATCCTATCGAAAATTATTTGAACAAGTGGCAACGCATAAATTTCTTATAAAGTATAATTACTGGATGAAACTGTAGTGTCAGAGGAGAAAAATACAAAAAAACGCTGGGAAACCGGCGATAAGGTATTTCATTATAAAATAATGCAATACCTGGCAAGCGAACCTATGGGTGAAATTTATCTTGCGAAAGACACACAATTGGATCGGATGGTGGCAGTGAAACGGTTTGCGTTCAATGCAGATATGGAAATGTCCGATGATGCGGAGAATCGGTTGAAAAATAAATTTTTGGAGGACGTAAAGCGGTTTTCTAAATGGGATCATCCAAACCTGTCTCAAATTTATTTCTTTGATTTAGATGATGATAATATTCCTTTTTATACCATGGAAGCGATCCCGGATTCATTGGGAAAACACATAGGTCTTGTAAAGGACGCAGAGGGTGACCAGCTTGAGTCAGAAACAAAAAAGTTTGACTATCAGGAGGCAGTAAAACTCATTCAGGATGTGTGTAAGGGTCTCCAGGTAGCTCATGACGCAGGAGTAGGGCACTATCGCATTTCACCAAATAATATAATGATAACTTCGGAAGGTGTGCCAAAACTGGTAAGTTTTGGATTGGAAGCAGGAATGCGTCCGGATGAATCCTCCAAGTTACAGCAAAGGTTTTCAAGCATTTATTCTGCCCCTGAACAATTAATGGGCAAGAGTGATAAAATTAGCTTGAAGACTGATTTATACACGTTGGGTCTTATTCTGTATGAGTTGATGAGCGGTAATATTCCAAAGGGCGTGATCGAACCGGTATCTAAAATTGATCCAAAAATACCGAAACAAATGGATGAATTCTTTGAATCTGTGCTAGCTGAAGACCCTGATGACCGGATTGAGAATGTGGAAGAGATGATCAATCAGCTGGAGGATATTTACCAGGGAATTAAACCAAGTAAAGGCGGATCAACAAAAATGCTGGTTATTGGAGTAGCTGTGACAGTATTGGTAATCGGATTAGGTTATGGTCTGATGAAGGTATTCAGCCCAAAATTAAAGCCAGCGGAAGTTGATGTTCACTTTACCCCACAAATTCCTTCCTCTATTTATGAAAACCTGGAACCGCTTGGGAAATTTATTCTCTGGTTTGATATAAAAAACGATAATAAGAAAGGTGTTTCCATAGATATCAGTGCCAACTTTCGGGATTCAAACGGTATTCGAAAAAAGATTGAGTTGCCTGCAAAAACAGACACAACTATTGGGATTAACCCGCCCCTTAATATCAAAGAGAAACGGGGAGAGTTTGCCACTGACAGGAATATTTACGTTGAATGGCTTGTGAAACAAATGATTTATTCTGATGAGGGACAATTGGAGCAAGAGCGATCGATTTCTGAAAATTCAGAAATGATCACAATGCTGGCTCTTGGCACAATAGACTGGAATATGACAGAAATATATAGTACTGATAAGGAAGAAGGAAGTCCATTTGCCCTTGTTTCCTCTTGGATTAATCCTAATGATCCAAAAGTGAAGGAAGTTATATCCACTGCGAAAAAAGAACCTGGAGCAGCGCTTGTTGGATATCAGGAAGAACTGTTTATTGAAAAAACAGGTCTGGATGATTTCGATATTGACGAAATAACCAGCCATCAAGTGGAAACATTATACAACGTTTTAAATGACAAGTATGAGATTAAATACGACGGTGGCGGAGTGGGTCAGAGTATCAATCTCCCATATGAAACTATTCGTGATCACAGTGCCAATTGCATTGAACTTTCAGTCCTGATGTCCAGCTTGTTGATAGAAATTGGTATTCAGCCAATCATAGTGATTGTGCCCAATCATGCGTTTGTTGGATGGCGGATTTGGGAGGATGAGGATGAATATAATTTTGTTCAGACAACAATGATGGGAGATGAGAATAAAACATTCAAAGATGCGTACAAAGATGCTGAAAAGATGGCTCATTCCAATGGTCTCAGCGATCTGATTTACGGAGACCTGGACGTAAATGCTTTTGGAAAAAGAGGAATCTATAATAAATCAAATAGTGTGAAAGTCTTAAATATCAATTTATTACGTGAATATAAAGATTCAAAAGGGAGGAAAATTTATACTGCAACTCCGGTAACCTCGGAGCGTTAATGTCTTTAGTGAAGCAATTCCAATCGGATTTTGGTGATCTGATCACCCAGCAATATGCAAAGTGTATTGAATTTTCCGGTGATTTAGATGTTAGTTTTGATGAATATTCTCAGAAATTATTGGATTCGTTAACGGCTATTCATGGTGAATTGGTCGTGAAGGATGAATCAAGTCAAATGAATACGAATATCAGTGCAATACATAATAATGATCTTTACCTTGCAATCGGCCTGTGCAAAGGCAACGAAACAGCATGGTCTGAATTTGATAATCGTTTCAATTCAAAAATAATACAATATGCTTTGCTATATACCAAGAATGAGAGTCAAGCAGACGATATCAAATTGGGATTGAAAGGGAGTTTATTCCTCGAATCTCCAAAAACCGGTAAGTCCAAGATTGCGTCCTTTAACGGAAGAGGGTCCCTTAGCTCCTGGCTAAAGGTAGTGATTTTTAGAGATGTACTATCTAGTCAGAAAGAGAGCAAAGTATCAAGCCTAGATTCAATTGTATTTGGGATCGAAGATGAAAGCCTTGCAGATGATGATATGAAAAATCTTGAAGAGATTGTCGCCGCTGGCTTCAAACAATTAAACCAGGAAGAGAGATCACTTTTACGGGACTATTTTATTCTCAGAAAACGCGAAAATGAATTGGCAAATCGTTTGGAGGTTCATGTCTCAACTATCAGTAGGAGACTCAAAAAAATCTGTGATGAACTTTTAAATCATTTTAACAGAATTGCAGATGAAAAATACGGTCTTGATAAAGATCAATTTAAAGAACTATTAAACCAGTTTGATCAGTCATGGCAAAATAGTATTACAAAAATTTTAGGATAATTATGCAAATTTTCATTTATTAAACCTCTATAAAAGTAGAAAGGCAAAATGTAGAAAAAATTTAACAATGAAAAAATCCACTAAAAAAACCGAAAACAAAACATCTCAGAACGTGTCTTTCGAATCAGAGAGAGAATCAAATTGGGTGGATGATATGGAAAGAAAAATTACTAAATTAACCGATATGGCTACTGCAAGCGAGATCCAGACCGACATGGATTTGAATGAGGCTGCAGAGTTACTTGATAAAATCGACACGGAGCTTGCAAAAGGTATTGAAGCCAGGCAGACAATCGAAAACAAAGTGCCGTTAAATATACCAATAAAACAAAGTTCCTTTTTTAATAATCGATTGTTTTTGACAATAGGAATTTCTACAATAGCTGCTGTATTACTTGTAATTGGAAACAAAAATAACCAACAAACTGGACCGGCAAGTCCAATGATAGTTCAGGAAGAAGGAACAGCGGATAAAAAATTAGTTGCACCCATGTACGGCTTCACGGAAAAGAAAGAATTGAATATTACAATAACTTTGGAAGAATATGATAAGCTTGCAGCTGGTCTTCCTGTTTATCAGGGTAATGGTGAACTGAAAACTGAAGATAAACCTGTTCGTTATACCGATGAAACAAATGCGGAAAAAATTATATATCAGTTTGTTCGAAAAGAAAATAGTATTGCCGAATTAAAACTTTCAATGAATCAGGATGAAAAGAATCAACTTTATGAAGTACACTTTACTCTAGATGGTAAAAGGGTTTTTTCTAGGAGTACAATTGCGGACCATTTATCTCAATGGCCTGAATTAAAATCAATGTTCGAAAGGAGAAAATAATGAAATTATCAAAATCTAGATTTTTTCAAATAAATTCGATTGCAATTTTTCTATCTGTGTTGATCATTTCGCCAAATGGAGTTTTGTCACAGAATTATGATACTGGCTTAGATTTGCCTCCGGGTTTTACAGAATATGACCTGGGTGAAAATACCGTTGCCTATTTTGAAGAAATGATGCCAAGGGTTGAAGATGAGGATGCTGAAATGAGAATAGAAGAGGTTCTGGGAAGGATGACGCAGGGAATATCCCTCAGAGATGGAGTAGATGAAATAGTGGTGCATTTGGTTGAATCGGATGAAATTGGCGCTTGGGCTCTGCCAGGAGGATTTGTTTTAATTACCACTGCTTTTTATGATTTATGTTCAACGGATACGGATGATGAGTTAGCGGTGGTCCTGGGTCATGAAATTGCTCATATCAACGAAGGCCACGTGAATAATCCCCTGGAAGGACGACTCCAGGAAAATTTTAAGGGATATGTTGATGAATTAGGTTTGGAGCTGGGTTATGATTTTAATGATGAATACAGTGACGAATCTGCTGAGAGAATGGTAAGTATGATTACAAAACAAAAGGAATTGGATGCTGACAAACAAGGAATTTTATACACCACACTAGCGGGATACGATCCCCGTGCTTCTTTTTCCGTAATTGATAAGGCTGTTGAAAGCGGGGAAGGGGTCCACCATCCATCAAAAGAAGTGAGACTGGCAAAGCTTGAAGATCGGTTGGGGACTTTTATAGATGATGCAGAAAAGTTTCATGCAGGTGTTATGTATTATCTCAGGGGCAACTTGAACTTTGCAGAAAAATCATTTAAAGGATTTTTACAGTCATTCCCAAGCCGTGAAGTATATAATAACCTAGGTGTTATTTACTATCAGAAAGCTTTGAAAAAGCTTCCTCTTGAACATGTCACCGCCATGAAATCATTAAAAATTGATACTCAAACGATGGCAGATAAAATTGTGTTAAGAGGGGGTGATGGTTATAAAAAATATAAAAGGCTGCTTAAAAAAGCTTTGAAACGATTCAAATCGGCGATCGAAAGAGATAGTGAATATGCAATTGGTATGTTTAACCTGGCCTGTGTGTTTGATGATCTGGGTGAATATGACCAGGCTAGAATTTATTTGAAAAAAGCAGAACAATTAGGTTTTGACAAAAATATGTGTCAAAATACATTAGCCTCCATTTTAATCAATGAGGACAAGTGGGAAGAATCCAAAGCAATTCTCACAACCCTTCCTTCATCACCTGAAGTGAATTTTAATCTGGGTGTAATTGCCAAACATGAGAACGGGGATTTTGCAGGCTACTTTGAATCGTTCTTAAACAGCTCAGGTTCTCAGTCTGTTTTTACGGATTTTGCCTCCCAGTATGTTAAAGGGTGGACGCCTTCCGGAACCGGAGCTGGTACCGCATTTTCCTATGATTGTGAGAAATCAAAGATTTCCGTAGGTATGTCAAGAGAAGAGGTGGCAGAAACTCTAGGGGACCCAATGAAGGAAATTACGATCCTGTCTTATGAGGATATATACCTATGGTCTTACCCAGAACAATCGATGAAAATTTATTTTATGGGGGAAAATGTAGAATCTTTCATAATATCCGATGTCAGTGGATGTCCGGAAGTAGAAGGGCTTGGCGATAGTGGTACGGGGCATCAGTTAAATCCAGGCTTACCTCAATACGTTTTCAGATCCGGTAATATTGTCGCCCACTCAAACGGCCAGTTGACGTCTTTTGGAAAGTATGATAATAATTAATAAAATATGCAAATAATTGATTTTAAATGCTCTTATTAGTAGTAACATGATAAAAACTTTAAAATTGAAACAAATAAAAATGAAAAAACAAAACAATAATAAAGAGGAGATAACCATGAATAAGAAATTCGGATTAATGTTAATTGCATCTATGATAGTATTTAACGGATCAGTAATGGCCGTTGAAATTGATATTATACCAGATGAGATTACAGTCACTGATGAAGAGTATGAGCTTTTGCAAGAAGCCCTTATTGATTTTGAGGAAGAACCTATTGCGACCGCTGCTGGGTATAAATCTTACCACAAAGCTGGAAATAAGACTGGTAAGAAAGCAATCAATCCTGGTAAGCGTGGGAAAAGCAGACTTCCTTATTTTGAGAAGAAGGGGAAAAAGCACGTTAGATTCACCAAAGACCAAAAATTAAGGTTGGCCAAGACTTTTGGATATAGACGGAGTCTTGAACGTGGTGGCAAGAGTCTAAAGGGTAGGGAAAGAAAGTCCGGCATATCCAAACTATCCAGAGAGAAAAGAAAGAGAGTTGCCAAAGCACTGGGATTTAAAGACGTAGCTTCTTTGGAGGCGTTAGTGGAGGATTTAGACGATGATGAAGCCGTAGAAGAAATTGAATTGGAAGAAGAACCCATTGCAGTTGCTGCTGGGTTTAGAGGCCGTCTTCCTTCACGTAGAATTGATGAAATTAAAAATGTTGGTCGGTCTAAAGGTGGAATGAAACAATCAGACTCGGATAATAGGAAAACATTTGGTAGGAAGAAAAAGGTAGCCAAGGCATTTGGTTTCAGGGATGCTGC
>CAJWIT010000067.1 GCA_913041945.1 uncultured Fidelibacterota bacterium | reverse complement strand
TCCTTTCGGACTTCAGCTAATTAGAATAGTGCTGGTATATTTTATTGTGAAATTGATGCGGTACTGCCCGGGCCATCTTCATATACAAGTCCCCTTTAGAAGTTTTGCTATTCTTTTTTTTAGGAATGAATATTTATCAAGATTGGTTCTAAGTTCTTTTTCATCTCTTCAATTTATCCAGAGGAATCAATATATAGTGAATAGGAACAAAAGATCCATCTGGGCAGTTCATTCAGTTTTTCCACGTATAATATCTCCTTGTACAGGAGAATATCTATCCAGCGACTTTCCCTTGCGATTTCCCGTTACAATGATGTTCTCAAAAAAGCACTTTATCCCTGTACCATCCTGGATAATCGGCGTATTCTGAAGGTGATAATGGAGATGAGGTTCAGATGAGTTACCAGAATTTCCGCACAGACCAAGAACCTGTCCTTTTTTGACCTTGTCTCCAGGTTCAATCCGGATGCTTCCCTGTTTGAAATGGGCAAGAACAGATACTTCATGTTCGCGATGCTTGATAAGAACAGCATTGCCAAGAGTTGAATACGGATTCATAGATCCAGGTACATTGTCACGCACACCTGTGATCACGTCAGTAGCTATTCCATCGGCAGGAGACCGTATTTCCTGACCAAAGGCAAAGTAGTCCTCATTCTTATTACCTTCACCCGTATACGTTTTGCCGCTGCTGTCCGCAATAAGAAAATCAAAAGCAAATTTTTGGTTTGGGACATCATGATGCCGGTTCAGTTCCCTGGTATCACCACCCCAAAAAACCAGCCATTCTCCATCAAACGGCAGCCTGAGTTTTGTGACATGCTTTTCAGGAACCGGAAGGGGAGGAGTATGCGGAAGAAACCACAAACCGATGATCTTGTCTTGATCGTCAAGCACGAACTTGATGTCCAGCACAACGCGTTCAAAATGAGCAGCAAAAACAGCCTGAGCGGGAGGCATGAGCCGGGGCGGGTCGAGTTTCTCAATCTTTCCATATCGAATTGACAGATCCTTGAAAAAGACTTTCGACTTTTCCAAAGGGAAAGCATCTAACATGACTTTGCTGAAATCTTCTTGAACGCCTGGATAGTTTTTAGCGTTTATGGCCTGCACCATCCGTGTGACAACCTTCTCAAAACGATCTGCAGGTTCCTGCCCATCAAAAGCAGCAATTGCTGATAAGAGGACCACACATACGCTCAATTTAAGTCTGCATAATGTCATTTCATCTTTTCAATTTACCAAGAGGAATCAATTTGGAGGAGTCCATATCAGTCTCCTAATATTCAATCCATTGTTTTTTATTACACCATATAAAATATAGAGAAAAGCAACTAAAAATGTGGGAATAATAAATATGAAAGTTCCCATATTTTGACTGTTGAAAACGAAAAATAAAATGTCACCAATTATGATGATTGCTGAACCTTTTAGAGGATTCCAAAAAATTATTCCATAGCCTATTAAATAGGTAAAGAAAAATGCAGTTGGATTATCATACCAATTAACAAATGCCCGTGGTATTTCTATAAAATATTTAATGCCTTCTTCATGAATTAATCCAATGATTTTTGATCCAAATACTAATGACATTAATGATGTCACAATAATGCCATATATCATAGACACATAGAAAAGAATTTTCTTCATCTCTTCAATTTACCCAGAGGAATCAATTTGCAGTGAATTTAGAATTTTCCTTTACGTTTATGAGAAATTGCCATTCCTTAAAAATAACCACGGCAAATTCTGGAATTTCAAGTGTTTGAACAGAAGAAGTCGGGTAGATGCGTTTTTCTATGCCATTTATATCAACATCCAGCGGCATTCGAAAATCCGGGATCACATCAGCCCAGCGGTAGAATAGTTTATTCCCTTTTTGATAATACTCCAATTTAGGAGGCCTGTGGTCAAAAAAATATTGATCAAAAAAATACTCTAAATCCTGATCGGTCCTGGATTCCACATGGGTTTGAAAATCACCGGTTTTCACATGTTTTCGGGCATTGTCAACTGCGAATGATCTTAGGATATCCCACCACAGGCTATCATTGTCGATCACATGGCGGAGGGTATGCATTACCCATGCGCCTTTATTGTAGGAATCCCCGAAAGCCCAGTAGTTTTCGTTTTCCGGCCCGACAATCGGGAGTTTGTTCTGGATGTTCGTACGCTTCCGCAGCATAAAATCTATCATCACGTTATAACCAAGCTGATCTTCAATGAACATCGATTCGCTGTATACAGCCATACCTTCATGAATCCACATATGGGCAGGGTCTCCTGCAGTGACGCTGTTCCCCCACCATTCGTGTGCAGTTTCATGGAATAAAAGACCATCGACTATCCCGTAATATGCTTTTGTCCAGTGACGGGGCCCTCCCCAATTATTCCAGGCATTTCCATAGGTTACAGCTGACTGGTGCTCCATGCCCAGATAAGATACTTCCACCAGCTTATAACCATCCGCCCACCATTGATAATCCCCAAAATACTTTTCGAAAAACCGGATGACATTCTTAGCCTGCTGGAAATGGTTTTTAGCTACCTCCTGATGATAATCCAACACATAATGGTTTAATGATTCAATTTTTCCATTTCGATGAAGGGTGTCCTGGACCAGAACATAATGGCCTAATTGAACGGATATATTGTAATTGTTGATGGGGTTGTTCACCTCCCAGATATACGCCTTTTTCCCATTCTCTAAATCTTCAGCTGTGCTGGTAAGCTGGCCATTGCTGACACAAAACAATCCCGATGGAACTGTGAATGTCATCTTTGCACCTTTATCCGGTTCATCCATAATATGATCTTTTAGAGGCCACCATAACCCAGCCCCATCTCCTTCGCAAACAACAGAAACAAAGGGACGGCCCTTCCGGTCTTTTTCCCACACAAAACCGCCGTCCCAGGGCGGGTTTGAAGATTCCCGGGGTTTCCCTTCATAATGGACACGAAAACTGAACATTGTTTCACGATTGATCTTTGGAAATTCCACAAAAACAGCATCTTTCTTTCGTGTTGTTTCCAGTTTGTTTCCGAGATAATAGACGCCGTTTAACTGCATATCCTTTGCCAAATCAACCTGCAGGACAGTAAAATCATCAACGGCAACGGCAGTAAAATCCACATATCCTTTTACATATTTTTTATCTACATCGATGTCAATATTGATATCATAACGCTGGACATCATAGCAGGTTCGTTCCGGCGATAATGCCCCCAGCAGCCGGTTGCGCTCCTTTAGTTTTGGAAAGGATGCAGCATTTTCTGGAGGTTCGCTCATGGATTGGGGAAGGTGAACAGGCAGACACCCAACAATCAGCACAATAACCGGTAATAATGAAATTATTTTCATGAAATAGTTTAATCCTGACGGTCTCAATCTACTCCTGCCCCCACAAATAAAAAAACTCCCATGAGCATTGCTCCTTCAAGGCACATCTTTCGCCTGGAGAGCATCCTGTTCTTCCATCAACTCCAAATATTCATTTTCAAAAGCAGTGAGGTTTTCCATGGCCTTTTGGAGAATTTCATAGTCATCAACATGAATCGGATCTTGAATGGTGGACCGCTCTCTTTCCATCTCTTTTTCAATGGTATTGAATCGTTTTTTTATCCAGGCCAGGCGATTGTGGGTTCTTTTCCTTTCCTGATAATCCAGTTTATTTTTAGAGGGAAATTTGGGTTCTGGCTCAATAATCTCTTCTGATGGTCTTTTTGATTTTTTCCATTCATAATATTCATAATTGCCTTCAAACATCCGGATATCCCCTCCGCCTACTTCGCAGGTAAGATTGGTGACATTATTTAAAAAATGCCTGTCATGGGAAATGCACACAATGGAACCTGTAAACTGATCCAGGCTTTTTTCAACTACGTTCCTAGAAACAATATCCAGGTGGTTGGTAGGCTCATCCAGCAGGAGTAAATGTGCCGGATTAACCAGCATCTTCGCCAGGGACACCCGGGCTTTTTCCCCACCGGAGAGGACCTTCACACGTTTTTCAATCTCATCTCCCGTAAATAAAAAACTGCCCAGATAAGTACGAATCTCTGTTTCGCTCCACTCCTGGTTCGCCTTTCTAATTGATTCAAAGACAGTTTCCCCTGGATCCAGGATTTCCAGCTGATGCTGGGCATAATAGGCTCTCTCCACATTGGCACCGATACGCACTGCACCGCCAGTCACATCTTCCACACCGGCCAGCATTTTTAATAAAGTCGATTTCCCTGCACCGTTATGCCCAACCAGTCCAATTTTCTGTCCTCGTTCCACGGTCAGGTCCATATCCTTGAATACTTCAACATCCCCGTAATTTTTCGTCACATTTCGGCAGGATGCCACATTCTGGGGCAGTCGGCCTGGCTGAGGGAATCTCATATTCATAGCATAATTGTGTTCTGAAGGCGGTTCAATCTTTTCCATTTTATCTAGCATTTTCACCCGGCTCTGGACCTGGGTTGCTTTTGTGTTCTTGTAGCGAAACCGTTCGATAAACCGCTCTGTATCTTTTATCTGCTTCTGCTGGTTTATATAGGCCGCCTGGTGCTGTTCCATCCGCAGGGATTTTTCGTCCTTATATCTGGAATAATTTCCATGGTACAGAGTGATCTTTTTCAAATCGATTTCAAGAATGTGATTCACAGAGCGATCCAAAAAAGCGCGGTCGTGGCTGATCATCACCATCCCCCCTTTCCAGTCGGATAAAAAGGCTTCAAGCCAAATCGTCGCTTCCAGGTCCAGATGGTTGGTGGGCTCATCAAGAAATATTATATCCGGTTCCTGCAAAAGAATTGCCGCCAAAGCAACCCGCATCCGCCAGCCGCCGCTGAACACATCCATGGTTTCCGTAAACTGCCTGTCCGTAAAGCCAAGGCCTCCCAGGATCTTTTTGGCTTTCTCTTCCAGCGACCACCCGTCAAGAGCTTCGAATCGATTCTGGGTATCACCCAGCTGGTTTGCCAATGCCTGGTTTTCAGGATCATTGGCAATATCATGAGACAATGATAGCATTTTCCCTTCCAACTCACGAACCTCCGGAAATTTTGAAAGCACTTCTTCCAGAATGGAACGGCGGGACCCAGGAACGATTTCCTGGGCCAAATACCCGATAGTTACATTTTTGCCAATCTGAACATTCCCGGAATCGGGGGATTCTTCCCCAAGCATAATTCTAAGGAGGGTGGTTTTTCCTGAACCGTTTGGGCCCACCAGCCCTGCCCGCATACCACTCTTGAAGTAAATATTTACATCGGAAAAAAGGTCGCCGTTCGGAAAAGATTTGGAAAGGTTCTCTAGACGGATCATTTTGTTATTACATGCAACAGCGCAAAAAGGAAACTGGTACTAAAAGTGATTATTTTTCATCAATCTAATCTAATACCCCCGCGCACAAATAAAAACTGCTCTTTATCCCATCCCCACTTTTTTACAAAGAGGTGGGAGCGCTCCCCATATTTACCCAGAGAAATCAATTTGGAGTAGACAATATCAATATTGAATGGAGAAGGGGAGGTGGATTTAGACTGCGATACAACGAATTGAATAATCACATTTCTAAGACAAAATATGATAATTTGTATTAATTAAAAGGAATTGTTAAACCTTACGATAAGGAAAACGCTTAACAAGGGAAGGAAACACTCATGAAATTGGTCACTTTATTTGCTATGTTATTATTCCCCATCATGATTATGGCACAATACGATTCTTTCAGTATTAGAGTCAGTGGGTCAAATACAAATCACTCAGCAACCTTCTATAAGGATAAATTACTTTGTGGATTAGATTTTGCTCGTTTTTCTATGAATGCAGAAATATCTGAAGAAGAATATGAACCTGATGGTTATCTTACCAGCAATTCAAGTGATGGGGGTATATCTATAAATGTCTTTATGCCTCGGATAGGATACAGGATGCCTGCTAATAGTATGGGCAGGGTTAACACCTATAATCAGATTGAAGGATATCTAATTATTCCGATGGTAACTGGGAAAGGTGAATTGGAGGATGCAGTGGACGAAGTTGATGAGGAAATTGAAGATGCCCTTAGTCTATTTGGCATCAAAATAAGTCATGCTATTGAGTACGAATTCAGTGAACAACTTTCTTTAACTGCAAGTGTAGGGCTCAATTTAATTTTCTGGGATTTTAGCACGAAAAGCACAAACCAATCATCTTATTATATGGGGAATGGTAACTATTACAACGTTACTGAAACATCAAAACAAGAATTAAGCGTAAATCTTGGTTACACTTATACAATGTTAGCTCTGCATTATCAACTAAAAAATTAAATACTATATAAGACAGCTCTTTAATATTGGGAGAAGCTTGCATATACTAAAATTTACAAACATCTGTCAGTATGAGTGTGAAATTGTTTACGATAGAATGTAGAATTTCCTTACAGATTCTTTATCCTCACAGGCGAACACAACAAACAATGCTCTAAATAAAAGTCTTTTCATCTCTTCAATTTACCCCATCCCCACTTTTACAAAGAGGTGTGAAGAATTTAATGACCAATTATAGTAATTGAACCAGAGGTGTTTGTCCTAACCCAATATCCTTTTCCTGGTTCTATGTTTTCTGTAACTGTGTAAACACCGTTGTTAAAACCATAAATAGTGCCTGAAATTATTATCCCATCCGGGTCCTGTATATCTAAAATATTTAAAGAAGTGCTTCCACCTGTGATGAGATTCCATCCTTCATGCAGGTTAATTGTTAGTTCATTGATTATGGTGCCTGAAATATTAGTACTGCCTTCCTCATTAAATCTCAGCCAGTAGCCTTCTCCATTTATTAAGTTTTCTGCAGGATCATAGTTCCCATCAAAAGAGTAAAGTGTCCCTTCAATTGACTCAGGATATAGTGTCTGGTAGTATGCATACTCCACTTCTAAGGGAAGTCCAATAATATTCCAACCAGCATTATAGTTTATATTTATTACTTGATTTGATTCCAAATACTCATATCCATAATCCAGCATGGCATTTTCAATGGCAATAACGTCAGTATACCAACTTCCATAATAGTCCCCTCCATTGGTTAAGATAATAATACCAACATTATCTTCTGGACTAAAAAACATCTCAGTCAATACTCCCCACATCTCACCATTATGGCCCCAAAGATCCCTTCCATTTATAATTTTATGATACCAACCAAG
>CAJWIT010000066.1 GCA_913041945.1 uncultured Fidelibacterota bacterium | reverse complement strand
TTTGGATTAGATCCCACTCGTCTCCACCATTGACTATGACTCATATCCTCTTAACTATCTGTAATCATAGATAGTTTCTGTTATTCTAAAAAATAAAATCCTCTGATAATTGAGTTGTTGGAACCCAAGGGGTCACCATTTTGGTCACACTTCAAGAACAAGTGTTATACTTGAAGAGTTGTCGGACTGTGAAGAATTAGTGTGGGTTTTTCAGAGGAGATGATGGGTGTGGTGTTGGAAGTGAGGAGAGATGTTGCAATCGTCAATAGCATCCAATAGATTGATTTTTTATTAATGAATTTATCTGGAATTATTAATTGACGAATTAGAAATTGTGACATTTATTAATGTTTCATTTTTAATTATTGAGTTAGAGATTATTGAGTTAGAGATTATTGAATTATAAATTATTGAATTTGAAACAGAAGAATCAGAAACAGAAGAATTATCTGAAATTGTCGAACTGTCAATTGTAGAATTTTTTGAAACAGAAGAATCAGAAACAGAAGAATCAGAAACAGTTGAATTATCGATAATTGAGCAATTTGTAATTAATGAATTAGAAACAGAAGAATCAGAAACAGTTGAATTATCAATTGTCGAATTATCATTTATTGAATTATTGACTAAGTAACAATCAATTACTGCTTGCTTTTGGGTTGTTTGATCTACATGGGTGCTAGTGTCGTAAGTACTACTTGACAAGCTATTTCCAGAACCGCAGGAGATGATGGTGAGACTAAAACACGAAAAGAGTAAAATGCAAAGAATATTTTTCATATTAAACCTGAAACAAAACTAAAATTTTATTGGTTGATTTAGGGAGTCCTGTGAAAGACCTCTAATCGAAATGCAAGAATGGGGGAATTTACTTGGAAGTTTTGAGGGGAGGAGTATAAATGTGTTAACAGGACATTAAATTTTTAGTTGTCCCATACTTCAAACAACTAACGATAAGGAGGTGTGAATGTCTAGTCCGAAAATGATGGTGATTCTTCCCCTTTATAGTTTGGTGAGGAATCACCATTAGTCAAAGAATTCCCTCTCGTCTCCAGCACTACCTTACACTATACATATAAAACTAAAATAATTTATTATGACAAAAATAGTAAAAATAGCCTTAATTCCAGGTGACGGTATTGGTAAGGAAGTTATGCCGGAAGGTGTACGCGTACTTGAGGCTGCGGCTTCAAAGCACGGTCTAAACTTAGAATGGACAGAATTTGACTGGTCTTGTGAAACCTATCTCGAGACCGGACAAATGATGCCTGAAGATGGCATCGATCAGTTACGCCCTTTCGATGCGGTGTACCTGGGTGCTGTTGGTTTCCCATCGGTCCCGGACCACGTATCTTTATGGGGCTTGTTGATTCCAATCCGTCGTGAATTTGATCAGTACGTTAACTTAAGACCTGTGCGTTTGTTTGAAGGCGTTCCTTGTCCCTTAGCAAACAAGAAGCCCGGTGACATCGATTTTTACGTTGTACGTGAAAACGTTGAAGGTGAATATTCGGCGATTGGCGGAATTCAATATGAGGGTACCGAACATGAGATCGTCACTCAGCAAAGTATTTTTACCCGCCGCGGTACCGATAGAATCCTTAAATACGCCTTTGATTTAGCACAATCACGTGCTGCCAGGCACTTATCATCAGCAACGAAATCAAATGGTATTATCCATTCAATGCCGTTCTGGGATAAGCGTGTGAAAGAGATGGCCAAAAGCTATCCGGACGTAACCGTCGACCAGTACCATATCGATATATTTACTGCTAACTTTGTACGCATGCCGGAGCATTATGACGTAGTTGTTGCCAGTAATCTGTTTGGCGATATACTGTCCGATTTAGGTCCGGCGTGTACTGGAACCATAGCGATTGCTCCCTCGGCGAATATTAATCCGACACATGAATTCCCGTCGATGTTCGAACCGGTGCATGGTTCTGCCCCGGATATTTACGGACAGAAAATTTCGAACCCGATCGGTGCAATTTGGGCAGGCGCAATGATGTTACAGCATCTTGGCCACACCGACGCACATGACATTATTATGAACGCTATTGAAACTGTTCTTTGTAGTGGTATGGAACTGACACCTGATATGGGCGGGAAAGGTAAAACTGAAGATCTTGGAAAAGCAATTGCGGATGCGGTTTGATAATTTTGTGGCCCCAAATAAGACAGTTTCTTAAGGAGTGTTCTGCAAGATCGAGAGGTTTTATTTGAAGGTTTTCTGACTGCAAAGAATTAGTGGGGGTTTCTCACAGGCGAAGATGGGGTTGGTTATAGGAGATTCATTACTGCTTTACTCCATTCACCCAATTTCCAATGATGTTTCCGTTTTTGTCGTATACTATTCCATTCCAAACTTCACCATTCTTGTATTCCCCCACGTACTTTCCGTCTTTGTTATATTTTTTTACGTTCCACATTTTCCCAACCTTGTATTCCCCCACATATTTGTAACCACTAGGAAAAGTGAATGTTCCATGACCATTCTTTTTCCCATTCTTCCATTCTCCCACATATTTTCTTCCATCAGGGAAAGTCATTATACCAAGGCCATTTGGTTTCCTGTTCTCAACGTCTCCCTTATATTGGGGGTGGATGTCTTTATCGCCAAATTCTCTCAATTGAATACCAGAAGAAGTTTCCCACCCGTAAAGGATTTTTCCATTATGAGAATCACCAAACAGAGGGGAAGTAAAAAGAAGGAGTGAGATGATAATCAGTATATGTCTCATAGAGTTCCTTTTGGCGGTTTTATTAGGAGAATTCCAAATATAACATCATCTGGTAGAATTTACAAGAATGTGGAATTTTACTTGGAAAGTTTTGGAAGGAGGAGTATAAGTGTGATATGGGGATTTTAAAATTTAATTGTCCCATATTTTAAACAACTAATGAAAGGAGGTGTGAATGTCTAGTCAGATAATGATGGTGATTCTTCCCCTTTATAGTTTGGTGAGGAATCACCTTTGATCAAAAAGTTTCATTTTCAGGTAAGGAAAATTGTTTGAAAATGATGGTATAACCATCTCACAAATAATTACATCCTTTCTTAATTTGGAAGGTTATTGGGATGATGTTTGAGGTGTGAATTCTCATTCATCATCCCTCTTATTAGCGGCTAATCTTCACTGCTTGCTCAATCTTCATTTGAAAATTTAATCCAACAGGGGCACTTAGTTGTGTGTGGTCGACAGGACAAAAAAAAATTTGTTAACTGCACAAAAAAAGCAGTTTAAATAATTAAGTATTGTGTCGGCCTGGTTAATAAGAATAAAATAATACTGTAATTATAACCTTTTTAGATTAATACAAATGAGTTATGTGGTGCATGTGACGGCAGTTGTTGAGGGAGATCTTGATCAAATTGAGATTTTAATGAATGATTACCGCTGCAAATGTCTGGAAAAACAGATTGGAATGGAACAGTTTTTTGTTTGCCGGAGTGTGGAGCAGAAAAATGTTTTTCTCTACACGCAGGTATTTACAGATCAGGCAGCACACAAAGTGCATCTCGAAGGGGAGGATCCTAAGTGGTTCTTTGAACAGATGTCCGAAAATAAATTCGAATTTCAAGGACAATGGGTTGCAGGGACTGAAATTGACTCCTCTGCAGGACATGTCCTCAACTGACAAATAAGGAAGGGAGATAGAAAATAAGAGGAATTGTAACCTCGTTTCATTGGAAGAATAATCATCTCCCTTCCACTAAATTCCGTAATGCAACTGCAGAACTTAATTAATATGCCGCAGAAGTACATTCACTTTAATGAGTGAATTCCCACTGCTCTCCACCTGATTTTCACTTCCTGTTTTGTTTAAATAATTCTTCATACCAAGTTCGAATCTGGAAGAAGTTCGGCAAATTGATTGATATTTCTTGTAATTCATGACATAAAAGTAGTTCGTTTTAAACTATAATTTACATAAAAACAAAAAAATACATGAAGGTTTCCAAATCCCTTTTGCTCCGCCTGGCACTCCTTTTATTCCTTTTTCCGTCCTTTTTAGCAGCACAAGATGAAAAGCAGAAGCTCACCGGCCCTGTCATCAAGGGTATAGTTGAGCAGTTTGTCTCCATGCATTATGCTCAAAAACCGCTGGACGATGAGATGTCTGCAAAGATCTTTAAGCTTTACCTGAACCGGCTGGATCCGGCACATTATTATTTTCTTGCAGCAGACGTGAATGAATACCGTCAATTTGAAACACGTATTGACGATATGCTGCTACGCGGAAAAGTAAAATTGGCTTTGGAAATTTTTGAACGCTTCAAAGTGCGTTTGTCAGAGCGCCTGGCGATGATGGAAGAATTTCTTGCTGAGGATTTTGATTTCAGCCGCGATGCAAACTGGACATTGGAGCGCGATGATCTGCCTTATCCAGAAACAACAGAAGAGGCCAGGAAAATTTGGCGTACCAAAATCAAGTTTGATTTGTTGACCCTGAAGCTTGCTGATACCAGTATCAAAGATGGAAAAGAGCGCTTGATGAAGCGTGTACGTGGAATGTGGAAAGATTTTTCTCAGTATGAAAATGATGATGTTGTTTCGATATTCCTCAATTCAATGGCGGCAGCTTATGATCCTCACTCTTCCTATCTGGCGGCACAGGACCTGAAGAATTTTGACATCTCGATTAAACTCTCTCTTGAAGGCATCGGTGCGGTTTTGCGTTGGGAGGACGGCTACACGGTTGTAAATTCGATTGTTCCCGGTGGTGCGGCCGCAAGGCACGGAAAACTGAAAGCAGATGATAGAATTATTGCGGTTGCTCAGGGAGAAGAAGCTTTTGAAAGCGTCATTGATATGCGCCTCAACAACGTGGTGCAGCTGATTCGTGGGAAACGCGGAACCAAGGTTGGACTGCAAATTCTGCGGAAAACGAAAAAAGGTTTTGACACGCTTAAATTAGTTATTGTCAGGGATAAAATAATTCTTAAAGACGGAGAAGCAAGAATGCAGATTTTTGTGCATCCTTCTCCGGAGGAAAACAAAACTGCACAAGAAACAAACCGGATTGGTGTGATAAAACTGCCGTCATTTTATGTTGATTTTAATGACCGCCGCAAAAATCCAAAAAATTACAAAAGCTCATCAAGGGATGTAAAAAAGCATCTTAAAGAATTTGTACGGGAAAATGTTGATGGAGTCATCCTCGATTTACGCAGCAACGGAGGAGGTGGCCTTGATGAAGCAATCAATATGGCTGGACTCTTTATCGGTCACAATCCGGTGGTGATAGTTCGGCAGTCCGGAGGAAGACGGGTTACAGTTCACCGCAGTCGTGAGCGGGCAGTTTATGATGGACCTCTGCTGATAATGCTCAATCGCTACAGTGCTTCTGCATCCGAAATTCTTGCAGGCGCCATGCACGATTACCAACGCGCAATTTTAGCAGGTGACACCACAACTTTTGGAAAAGGAACCGTACAGAATATCTTTCAGCTTCCGGAAGGTTATGGCGCATTGAAAGTTACCATCGCTCAATTCTACCGCGTTTCCGGATGGTCCACACAGAACCGCGGTGTTGAAACCAGTCTCGTTTTACCCTCCCTCTACAATGCCCGGGATATTGGTGAATCCACCTTGGACAATGCTCTGCCCTGGCGCTCAATTGATCAGGTTTCCTATCGGGTGAGCGGGAATTTGAAAAAGGTTCTTCCGAAACTGAAACAACTTTCAGAAAATAGAATTGCCAATTCTGATTTTTTCCAAAAAGTTAAAGAGGATGTACAGGAATATTTGACAACAATAAAACCGCTGAAATACACCTCTATCCTGAAAATGCAGGAGGACGATTTGCGTCGTAAAACACAGCGAGACCAGGAACTGGAAAGTGCGTCAGAGAAAGCTGACGAAGACAATTCTGATGATACAGAAATTGAGGAAGAAAAGCAGGAAATTCAGCTGGATGAGTACATGAAAGAAAGTCTGGAAATTCTGTCAGATTACATAAAACTGCAGAAAAAATAGAAAAAGGATGAGTACGGATTCTTCGCCTGAGACAGAAATAGATATTTCCAAAAAAGAGATTTTGATTTCAAGCAGCGAAATCAATCAGCGTGTGGCACAGCTGGGAAAGGAAATTTCTGCGGATTATCAGGGACGGGAACTGCATCTGGTGGGAGTGCTCAATGGTGCCTTCATTTTCCTGGCAGACCTGGTGCGCCAAATTAACATACCCTGTCAGATCTGTTTTTTGCAGGCTTCCAGTTACAAAGATCAGAAAGTGAGTTCCGGAGAAGTGACACTGATGCACAACCTGGATTTAAGAGGAAAGGATGTTCTGGTGGTTGAGGATATATTTGATACCGGATTGACCCTGAAATACGTTATGGAAGATCTCCTGCGGCAAAAACCGAATTCGATAGAAGCATGTTCATTGCTGAATAAAAAAATTCCGAATAAAGCTGAGGTAACAGTTAAATATATCGGCTTTGATATTGAAGATCGTTTTGTGGTTGGTTACGGATTAGATTTTGCTGAAAGATATCGGGAAGTTCCGCACATTGCCTGCCTGGATTAACGATAAAGCCGGCGGTTTAGTTTTGTCTGCAATGTGAAGCAAGAATTATCACAGAGGAAAAAACGCTGTGGGTCAACGGATTTAAACTGTTGAAAAATCAGCTTCTTCCGTAATCATCTTCCAGGCGCTCAATATCGTCTTCACCAAAATAATCTCCGGTTTGTATTTCAATAAAGCTCAAATCAACAGTACCGGGATTTTCAATACGGTGAGCTGAGCCGCAGGGAATATTCACTGACTCGCCGCCTTTTTTGTTGAGTCGTTGTCCGTCAAGTGTTACGATGCCTTCTCCGGACACCACATACCAGTGTTCTGCTCTTTTTTGATGTTTTTGCAGACTGAGTCGCTGACCGGGGTAAACCACGATTCGCTTTACTTTATAATCCGGCTCGTCCGCCAGAACCGTGTAAAAGCCCCACGGACGATGATCAGTTTCTGTATTTTGATTCATGCAGATGTTTTAAGATGTGGATGATTGTTGATGGTATTGCAAAAAGTCTGAAATCTACACAGTGATTTCGACCGAATAGAGAAATCATAATTATATTAGTGAAGTGACTTATAAAAGATTTCTCGCTTCATTCGAAATGACACGGTTTAAGGCAGAATCATTTTAAGCAACCTGAAAAAAATCACAAGACCAGACAGTCTTTGTGAAAACAATCTGGGCGAGAATTACTTTACTCGACTGTTACGAGTTTTATCGTGTCACTCCGAACGTATTTGAGAAATATTAAAATATATCAGTATATTATCAAGACTCTCTTCGTTCGAGATGACATGCCTCAGTCAATAATATAAGTTTCATATGATAATTCAAGACTCATGAGTACTTTAATAAAAAACCAAACAGGCTGATCCC
>CAJWIT010000065.1 GCA_913041945.1 uncultured Fidelibacterota bacterium | reverse complement strand
TTTGTTCTTCATCAAAACTATCCCAATCCCTTCAATCCAACTACGACAATCAAATATGCATTGTTTCAGTCTTCACGGGTAAACATTTCTGTTTACGATATGCTTGGGCGGTTCGTTAAAACACTGGTGAATAACACGCAGGAACCTGGTGTTAAGACCATCCAATGGGATGCTACAAATGAACAGGGCAATCGAGTCAGTGCTGGAGTTTACATTTATAAATTAAAATCTGGTGATTTTATGGAAACAAAAGAAATGATTTTGTTGAAATAAAGTTGATGCGTTAAAAAAAACCCGCTTAGAGCGGGGTTTTTTGTTTTCAGCATCTCTAAATTGTCCAGGTAAGAGGTAACTGCGAAAAAATTTTATAACCTCACTAAATTCTCTTTTATTTATAAACCGACTGAATAAAACAATTCTTAATGAAATGAATAAGAATTATCTTAACTTTCTTGATAAATATTTTACAATAAAAAATAATTAGCTGGGTTTATATGGGGTTTTTAGGTGCCATTTCAAACACGTTTAACTGGATGTCTGGGGATGTTGCCATTGATCTTGGGACTGCTAACACGCTCATTTGGTTGAAGGGGAGGGGAATTATAATTAATGAGCCCTCAATTGTTGCCCGGTCTGTCCATGATGAGAAAATTGTTGCTGTTGGTCAGGAAGCAAAGGACATGGTTGGAAAAACCCATAGGGATTTAGAAACAATCCGTCCTCTCCAGGACGGCGTTATTGCGGATTTTAATATGACAGATGGAATGCTGCAGGGCTTTATCCGTAAAATTAACCTAAACCGACTTGCAAGACCTCGGATGGTTCTTTGTGTACCAAGCGGGGTAACAGCGGTGGAGCAAAGCGCTGTTAAGGATTCTGGTCAACGTGCTAATGCCAGGGAAGTATATTTGATTGAAGAGCCTGTTGCAGCGGCGATAGGAATTGGACTTGATATCAGCAAACCTATAGGAAATATAATTGTAGATATTGGCGGGGGTACTACAGAGATTGCCGTCATTGCATTAAATGGTGTTGTTACTAAGGAAGCTATCCGCATTGCGGGGGATGAGATGGATGAAGCAATTATTCTTTGGTTTCGATCTGAGCACAAGCTTGAAATTGGTCTTCCCACAGGTGAAGCTATCAAAAAATCTGTAGGATCTGCGATGAGGATAAAACCAATCACTATTTCTGTAAAGGGACGCGATCTTGTATCCGGTATTCCGAAAACAATTGAAGTATCCTCCGATGAAATACGTCAAGCAATGAAAGATCCTATAAATTCCATTGTGGAAGCAGTGAAACATGCATTGGAAAAAACACCCCCGGAACTGGCTTCGGATATCCTTGATCGAGGGATTATTATGACCGGGGGAGGCAGCCTTTTAAAAGGCATTGATCAAATAATCAGGGAACGAACCAATGTTCCTGTGAATGTAGCTGAAGAACCATTGTTATCCGTTGTACGTGGTACTGGAATTGTTTTAGAAAATGTGAAGAAATATGAGGATGTGTTAATGTAAGGTGGTTGTGAGGAGTTTATATTTATCTATTCTTCGGAATAAACCTCATATTGCATTTGTAATTTTTTTTAGTCTTTCACTAAACATCCTATTAACTGGTGATTCATCGCCCAGTTTGGATCTGATCAGGAGTAAAACTCTTGATATATTTTCCTTCCTTTATTCTCCCCTGACATGGGTAAAATCATCTTTTTTACTTGAAGAGGAAAATACTCTTTTAAGAGAGAAGAACCTTCGATTATCTCTTCAGGTTGAATCCATGCTCCAACTTGTATCAGAAAATAAACGTCTTGAGCAACTGTTGGAATTTAAGCGTGAAAGCAAGTTGACACTTTTAGCATCAAAAGTGATTAACAAAGGATTGCATTCAAATATAACGTCTATTTCAATTGATGTTGGTTCCCTTTCCGGGGTTGGAGTGAACAACCCTGTACTTACAACCTCTGGCGTAGTTGGAAAGACGATACTTGTAGCAGATCGTTCTTCGGTTGTCCAATTACTGAGTGACTTGAATTTTCGGTTGAGCGTAAGGATACTACCCAGTGAAGCGACTGGAATACTTCGTTGGGTGGGAAGGAATCTCTGCGAGATTAGGGAAGTACAGAAAAATGCGGCAATAGAAATGGGGAACAAGGTTGTGACATCGGGATTCAGTAAAATTTACCCGAGAAATCTTCCTGTAGGTGAGGTTATTGGTATTACAGATGAACGGGGCAGTTTTCAAAAGATTATTTCTGTACGTGTCAATGATGATCTTGGTTCGCTGATTAATGTTTTTGTTATTACGGATCAAAGTGATGAACTGGATTAAATTGATATATTCATTAGTTGGTGTATTTTTCTTACAGTTTATCTTGGCAGATTTTCTTTCTATAAATGGTATCCGTCCAGATTTTGTTCTGATTTATATTTTATATATTGGATTACATCATGGCAGTTTTCCAAGTGTAATTGTTGGATTTTTCCTGGGACTGTTAGTTGATTTTACCGGAGTTGGGTCATTTTTTGGATTGACTTCCCTTACGTATGTTATAACCGGGTATTTGTCAGGATTTTTACACGGCAAGTATTATAAAATGATTCCAACATATTATCATTTGACTTGGCTTGGAATAATTTTATTTCATTTCTTTATCTATTCTTTTATCCGGTATCAGGATTTATTTGAAACTACAATGACTGTTTTTTGGTTAAAATGGATTTTGACATCGGGTTATACCCTTGGTTTTCTCGCAATTTTTCAAATGATTATTCCGCTTCAACAAGACGACTAAATGCTTAAAGCAGAAAACTTAATATCAAAGCAGCGGTATTATATTGTTACAGGAGTTGTTATTTTTCTAATGTTAATACTCTTGAGTCGATTTTTCTATTTACAGATTTTTCGATATGAAAAGTACAAACATAAAGCAGAAATCAATCGAATTCGTGCTGTAACTGTTAATGCTCCCAGGGGATTAATTCTTGATAGAAATGGAAATATTTTAGTAGATAACTATCCAACTTATATTTTAACCGCAATACCGGGGGAAATGGAGCAAAAGGAGAAGATATTCAATTCCATTAGTCAATGTACTGGAATTGACTCATTGATTATCGCTGAAAATTTCAAGAAATATTATAGGGCTAAATTTGTTCCAACACGGTTGATGAAAGATCTTACCTTTCATCAGATTAGTGTTCTTGAAGAGAATATATTGGATTTGCCTGGAGTTAATTATAAACAGTTTCCAGAGCGATATTATCCCAGCAGAATTAATGGATCGCATTTTCTGGGATATTTAAAAGAAGTTGATAAACCAGTCCAAGAAAAACTAGGAAATCCTAATGTGTATGAACTTGGGGATTTGATTGGATGGTCTGGGCTAGAGAAGTTTTATGAATCTCGACTCAAGGGGACACGTGGTGTTAAGTATCTTGAAGTAGATGCCTTGGGCAGGGAAATGGAGGAAGTCAAGGGGTATAACAACCGGCGTTCTGAACCTGGGGCTGACATAACATTAATGATTGATGCAAATCTCCAATTGTTAATGGAAGAGAAGATGAAAGATTATCGGGGTATAGCTGTATTATCTAATCCCGTGACAGGAGAAATACTTGCTTATGTGAGCAAACCGGATTATCCCCCAAATATTTTTACTGGTAAAATGCTTAAAAGTGATTGGAATGAAGTCCGCAATGATCCCCATCGACCATTGATGGATCGAGTTATTACTGGTTTATATCCACCAGGATCAACCTTCAAGATAATCACTGCCCTTGCCCTGTTAGAAGAAAACTTATTAGATCCATCAAAGGAGGTGGAATGCACCGGTTCGTATCAATTTGGCGATCGTACTTTTCATTGCTGGAATGAAACCGGTCATGGCTCCGTTAATTTACAAACGGGTATCGCTCGATCATGTAATATTTATTTTTACCAGATGGTTCAGAAATTATCCCTGTCCCAATGGGTAGACAATTGTTTTGATTTTGGTTTTGGCCAGGAAACAGGGATTGATTTGCCTTATGAAAAAACGGGAGTCATACCTACAGAAAAATATATGAATAGGAAATATGGGAAATGGGGATGGTCACGAGGAAATTTATTAAACTTGGCGCTTGGACAGGGAGATGTACTTGTGACTCCAATTCAAATGGTACAATTCATTAATGAAATAGCCACTCACGGCAATGCAGGGCGATTACATTTTGTACAGGAGGATAATGAAGAAAAGGGAATTCGACCCCAATATTCAGATAATACCTGGAATAAAATTGAAAAATATTTACTGGCGACAGTTTCCGATAATCGAGGTACCGGTCGATCTGCTGATCCACAAATCAAGGGATTAATTATAGGGGGTAAAACCGGAACTGCAGAAAATCCGCATGGAGAGCCTCATGCATGGTTCATCGGATTTGGAAAGAAGGATAACCAAATACTAACAACAGTAATATTAATTGAGAACGGTGGACATGGAGGGGAGATTGCTGCCCCCATTGCACGTAGTGCATATTCCCGGTATTTTTTACCAACAAAACAATCACAAATGGTACTCAAAACTCCTTGATGTTTGCTGTAAGCGGAAATCGTTTTTCTAAGAGTCCTTTTACAATCATTATTGCCAGTATGGTTCTGACGTTCATTGGATTAATTTCTTTATTAAGTATTTCTGTCCATCAGAGTGCGGATATTTTAAGGAGTTCATTTTTTAAACAGTTAGTGTTTCTTGGGCCATCCTTAATCGGGTTATTGACTATGATATTCATTCCAAAATATTTAATCCACAAATATATTTTTACAATATACTTTATTGTGCTTGGAGTGCTTTTTTTACCATATTTCGGCAGAACTATTGCAGGCACTTACCGGTGGGTTGATCTGGGACCTGTTGGATTCCAGCCATCGGAATTTGCAAAATTGATTATTGTATTTAGTCTTGCAAAATATTTATCTGATCATAATCTTGAAATGAAAAACTTTTCGTCATTTTTCTTCCCTTTAATAATGGTAGCAATTCCTGCTGTGGTCATTTTAAAACAGCCAGATTTAGGAACGGCTCTGGTTCTTCTTACACCTCTTTTACCAATGCTTTATTGGGCTGGCGCCAGGTCATATCATATTTTTCTTTTTCTTGCCCCTTTATTGAGCGTATTGACAGCTTTTCATACACTTTCATTTTCGATATGGGGAATTCTTATGATTATTATAATCTTTTTAGAAAGGCCGAAATTGATTTTTGGTCTCGTGATATATTTTAGCAATCTTTTTCTTGGGCTCCTTGCCCCTGTACTCTGGAATTCATTGAAAGATTACCAGCAAAATCGGATTCTAGCATTATTTAATCCGGAGTTAGATCCACTAGGTGCTTCTTACCAGATTATTCAGAGCCAGACTGCAATTGGTTCTGGTGGTGCTTTTGGGAAAGGATGGGGAGCAGGGACACAAACCCACCTGAAATTTTTACCTGTCCAGGAATCCGATTTTATTCTTTCTGTCATTGGAGAAGAACTAGGATTTGTTTTTATTTTAGTGATAATACTCGTGTTTACATGGATGATCTTAAAAATGGTAAAATTAGGGTATTCATCTAAGGATCGTTTTTCAGGTTTGGTTTTAATTGGGATTGCCTCTTTATTTATGGCTCATGTTTTTGTAAATATAGCAATGACTGTTGGAATGATTCCCGTAAAAGGGCTTCCTCTTCCATTTATATCATCCGGAGGGTCATTTTTAATGTCATGCTTTATGATGGTTGGTATTGTAATGAATGTTGGTGTAGATTCAACTGAATAATCTAAAGCGGGGTAAAACTTATTGAAGTTCCTTCGATTGAGGGGTAAATTTGACCATTCATTTTTATAATTATTTTAATAGGATATCTATGAAAAATACAAAACTACTTAAGAATACTATTGCGTTGACAATTTTGGTAACAACTTTGTTTGCCCAAGGGGAATTAAAATCTCTCGAGGCACAGTTAAAAAGAGAAAGAGTAAGGATTGATTCCCTTGAAACTCATATTAATATTCTCTTGCCTAATTTGTTAAATGCTCTTAAAGCTGCTGATTCCTTAACTAAATCAATGGTTTCATCAAATGTAGCGTTGATTAATCGCATCAACAGAAATGAAAATAAAATTCAATTGTTAGAGGATAGCGCTGGTCGGACTGATAGTACTAATTTTGAAATTTTGGCAAAATTAGTAATGATTGAAAACAAAATTGTGACTTTGACTAACAGCTTTTCAGAGATGTATAATTTAAAATCAGAAAAGAGTATAATTAGCTCATCCGTAAAAGTAAGTCCTGTAGAATACAAAGCAATCTACATAGATGCCATGAGTAATTATCACAAAGGAAATTATGAAGAGGCAATTAAAGGATTTTTTACTATAGTTAAATCTGATCCTAATAATGATATGAAATTGGCTGACAATAGTCAATATTGGTTAGCAGAATGTTATTATTCACAAAAAAATTATAAACGATCTATCACCGAGTTTAATAAAGTGAGCCGATTCCCTTCTTCTGATAAAGATGCTGATGCTCAACTGAAACTTGGTCATGCATTTTTAAATATGGGCAATACTGATAAAGCAAAAGAGGCTTATCAGTATCTGGTTGATTATTACCCTGACAGTGAATACCTACATATTGCTAGAGAAACCATTAAGCAATTAACAGTAGAATAAAGTTTATGGGGTTAAAACTATTTTTTCTGACAACAGAAATCACACCTTTCGCAAATGCTACATCCCTTGCTGATTTCTCTGCTAATGTACCCCTGCTTTTGCAGGCGAAAGACCATGATATTCGGATTATGCATCCCAAATATGGTTTTATCAGTGAACGAAAATTTATATTAAGAGAAGTCATTCGGTTAAGGGAAATTCCATTTTTATTTGATGGTAAAGACCAGATGACATCAGCGAAAAGTGCTTTTATCCCCAGGACAAGAGTTCAAGTCTATTTTTTGGAGCATTTAGATTGGTTTAAACCTTTATCAAATCTAGTATATAAATCAAAAAATGGCCGAATCTTGAGTGATAACCCTATGCGATATTCATTTTATGGGAATGCCTCTCTGGCCACTTTACCACATCTTTTCTGGTGTCCTGATATTATTATTTGTAATGGGTGGCAGTCATCCATGGTTCCTATCATTTATAATCAGCGGTACAAAGAGGAAAAATTTTATAAAGGAATTAAAACTGTTCAGGTCATTCATTCCATAGATGAATGTTCTGTTTTTAGTCGAAAAGCCTATGAGGCTGCAGGAGTTAAAGTTCCTGATACTATTAAAGGGAAATCTATCAATACTTTTGAAGTCTCTTCCCATTTTTCTGATCATATTATTGTGTTCAATACCCCAGGGAACAATGTAGCTAATAAATTGCTGAAACTCAATGGAGTAAAAGCAAATAAGAAGAAACTGAGTATTATTGATTTGGATAGTATCGAAACGCCAGACTATTCCGCAATTGCCAATGAAATGGAAATTATTCTGAAGAAACTTTCCGGCTGATCCCCCGTTCCATTTATCGTATTTCATGAAAAAACTATTCTACGCTTTTCCAATATTGTGGATTTTTATCCCCATACTGTTCTTTAGCTGTTCAGAAGAACCAAT
>CAJWIT010000064.1 GCA_913041945.1 uncultured Fidelibacterota bacterium | reverse complement strand
AGGAGGTACTGCGATCCCTCTCTACCGAAAACAATATAGTTGTATTCGGATTAAAAGGATTGGGATATACAGGATGAAGGACAAATGTTTTAGGAATAACATCTGATGTGGATTTTCTCAACTCCAATTGTGAAACATCACCATGGAGCTTTATCTGCCCGCTACCCTGCAACTCCGCAATACCGCTGTTTTTATCAACCAGTTCCCATCGCTCACCACCATTGACATTGTATTCAATAACCAGGGTTTCTCTTGTGTTCATAACTTCAATCACGCCAGAATCTCCGCAGTATTTCCAATCACCGCTGAAACGCACATCAAATGCCCCTATTGGTGGTTTTGGAGGTAACTGGTAACTCAGTATTTCTTCTCCAGGTATTTCCAGACCGAAGTACAGAGTTTGATTATTAAGGGTTATGGAATTAGCGCCGTTGGTGCGGGACACAAATGTAGAATTGGTTTTCGCCTGGTGACTTTCGCTTGGAATTGTGATATCTCCATCTGCAGAAGCAAAAGTCCAATACCCGGTCCCCGGGGTTAGGATTGTAGCGTTGAAGTAAGATCCATCAAATCCGTAGATGGTCCCGGAAACAAGAATTCCCTCAGGATCACCTATCATTTCCGTTTCGACTGGCAAGGTAATGCCGGTAATTAAATTCCAGCCCTGATTTAGACTCATTGTGATCTGGTCTATACTGATCCCATTTAATTCTACATCACCGGTTTCATTAAAATATAGCCAGTAGCCATTGCCGGTTGTGAGCTCATCAGTATTGTAATAAGACCCGTCAAAACCATACAAAGTTCCTTCTACAGAACTCGGGTAAAGAGATCCAGGTGACGCATCATCTACATTTAAGGGAAGGCCAACGATATTCCAGCCAGCAATATGATGTACCATAACGGCTTGAGCTTCGTCACCCCAGTTTCGGAAGTTTGTGTACACGCGCGAAGTTGATCCCGGAATGGTATAATCAGTATAACTGCCTGATTCAGACTCCAGTTCACTGTCTTCCGTGAATTCGTACCATGTGCCGGCATAGGGGAATGGCAGTTCACTGATAGTCTGGTCATCTCCACTGAAGTTCATGACCGTATACACTGTTTGTCCTAAACTGTCATCATGGCGTTTCATTCCGATTATTTTTTGTGAATTATTGATATACATTATTTCAAGGTTCGGCCCTCTGATGACCGCCCAGTTGTTTCTAAGCCAGATGAGCTTCCGGAAAAAATCGTAGAGATCCGCTCCTTCAGGGGTCTCGAGATTCTCCCATTGCAGTGGCTGTGGATCCAGGCTTACAGGTGAGTTCTGTCCAAACTCCTGGCCGTGATACATCATGGGTGTCCCCGTCCCGGTAAACAGTGCTGCAGCTCCTAATTTTGACTTTTTATATGCTTCCTCCAAATTCATATTGGCATAAGTTAGCGCTTCGTAAATAATACGTGTTTCATCATGGCTTACAGTATAATTACATGGCTGGGTGTGTTCTGACCAGTTTTGTGACCACCATTGTAAATGGTTTTGAACCTCCCACATGTTTGATGCATATCCCATGAGATTGTCAAAAACCGTGTGGTGGTATGAATAGTCCCAACCGGAGTCAAAATCAGAATTAATGATTTGATAGGGATTGTCTTCTTCCGCAACTAAAATGAAAGACGGGTCTATATCATCCAATAAGTCAGCATAAAATGATGATCCGTTTTCATCCCCTCCCCATCCAATTCCTCCTGTTACATCAAACCTGAATCCATCAGCGTGATAATCATAAACATAGGAAAGCAAAACATCGGATATATGCTTCCAGGCACGGTATTGCCTGCCATCTACCTCATGCCAATGCTGGAGTTTATAACCCCATAGAGATTCTTCATTATGAAAGTACGGACATTGAGCATAATTGTGATCTTCATAATCCCAATTGTCCAAAGGCTGATAGAGCTGAAACAACGGAGCGGATCCCCAAAGGTGATTGAAAACTACATCAAAGAGAACGGCAATACCGTGTTCATGGGCGGTGTTTACCAATTCTTTCAGTTCATCGGGAGTTCCATAACTGGATTCAGGCGCCATGTAAAAGGACGGATTATAACCCCATGACCAATCTCCTTGGCATTCGTTCACCGGCATAAGTTCGATAGTATTTATCCCCAAATCATTAAAATATCCCTCTTCTATTTTTTGAGTTACTCCAGAGAAAGTACCGGTATTAACCGGATCTCCATTAAAATCGCCAATATGCATTTCATAGATTATTACATCTTTCTGCTCCGGCCTTACAAAATTTTCATCCGTCCATACAAACTCATCATTTCCCACAGAAAAAGCAGTTTTGGCATGGGCATAATCTGAGCTTTCCCATTGCCCGGAAGGATCCAGCCAGGTTACATCCTTAGACCATGGATCAGCAATGTTTTTTTCACCTTCCACATTATATTGGTATGTATATGCTCCATCTTCTAATTCTATTTGATACCACCATAAAGTATCACCTGAAAGTTTCATTAATTCACCATCACTAAACTGCGAATTCCAGCTTCCCTTTATTGCAACATAATCTTTATAAGGAGCGTACAATGCAATAATGACCGTATTCCCATCAATATTTACACCATCATTTGCACCGTCAGGTACAGGCTCATTTACAATAGTGTACAACAAATAAAAATTACGGAAAAGATATGTTACTCTGCCGTTCTCCCCGATTGCACGAATAATTCCAGTTGTCTCCCCGAATAAATTTTCTTCAGGATACCACATCGCTTGGTATGGGGATGAACTATCCGTTTCGATCAGTATACCATTTACCCAAAACTCAACATATTCAGCACTGCCAACTACAGAAAATGAAACCGGTCCACTAACTTCTGCTCCTTCATCAGGAGTGGGAGATATAAAAAAGACATAAGGATCATCTTCAGTAGGTGTATAATCTAAATAAATGTCATAGGACATAATCTGACCATTTGATCCCTCATCCCAGCTCCCATCATCCCAGCGAATTTTGAACTTAATGGAGTTGATTACCTGGTCACCATTTAAAAATGAACCTAATTCTACTGTGTATGAGTTCGCACCATTTTCAATCAACGGGGTAAATAAATATTCATCTTCAACAAAAGAATCATTTGGCCAATACTCTTCAATGGGGAGTTCGTGACCCATTCCAGCATCAACAGTCCAGGCAATATGACCGCCTTGATCAACATTGTCTATAAATATTGAAACAGTATCGTTTGGATTGGGCAAAAATGGAGACCAATAATAGCTCAAGCTAATATGCCAGTCAAGACCCATACCACCATTGTTATCCCAACTCCCCTCCAAATCTGTAAAAACAAAATCAATAGTTTCTGCATCTTGTGGGATTGAGTAAATGTATCTCCACCAACCATTTCCAACATCGGGAGCATAAGACATTTCATAATCATCTGTATTCTGCCAACCATTGTATCCAAGGTGTATGTAAACAGGGGATGTTTCGTCTGGTAAAGCACCTTCAATGGTATTGTAATAAATGGTTATATCACCACCCGGTACTGGAATTTCCGGCTCCCAAAAAACTACATTTTGAGCAAACAATATATTAAGCAGCACTGTAAATATTATAGAATAAAATTTCACTATTGACCCCTTTTAAAAATTATACAATATTTTATTGTTAACTTCGTTTTTCATTATAACTGACAGTTTTCTGAAATTAAATATTCTGACTAAATGATGATGTGCTCTTCATCACAAATGGAATTTCTTATAAATTTGTATTTCCTATTTTTTGAACCAATCTCATTTTAATTTTACTGATATTATAATTTGATTCTTTCTTTTGTCTCTTGATGAAAAAAATGAAGTGAATTCACATCAACAATCAGATCAAGAGAATCACCAGGATGAATTGTTTTCCCCGTTGTTAAAGATGCTGAAAGATGAGTATTCCCGGAATGGGAATGCACCAGTGCAACAGAACCAAGGTTTTCCACTAAATCTACTGTACATTTAATAGTGTTCTCCGGATCTTTGATTTCTGCAAAATAATTATCATGTAGGTTTTCCGGCCTTATTCCCATAATAACATGTTTATCCAAATCTTTTAATAATTCAATGTTCTTTATTTTTTCCAAATTTATTCTCATTCCGTCGCTCATAAAAAAAGCACTGCCATTTTCCGTACACACTTCTCCGTCAATCAAATTTATGGGTGGCATTCCGATGAAAGTGGAAACGAAAGTATTTGCCGGCTTATTATACAATTCTTCCGGCGTTCCAATTTGTTCAATGATTCCATTGTTCATTAGGCAGATTCTGTCCGCCATTGTCATGGCTTCTGTCTGGTCATGGGTTACATAAATCATTGTGTTGTTCAGTTGGGTGTGGAGCTTTTTGATCTCCAGCCTCATTTCCTGCCTGAGTTTCGCATCTAAATTGGAAAGAGGTTCATCAAAGAGAAATACTTTTGGTTTCCGAACCAGTGCTCTTCCAAGTGCAACACGCTGACGTTGTCCACCAGACAATTCTTTAGGCTTTCTGTCTAAGAGTTCGTCTATTTTCAGCATCTCGGCAGATTCCATTACCCGCTTGTCAATTTCATCCTTACTTCTTTTCCTTATCCGCTGGCTGAATGCCAGGTTTTCATAAACCGTCATGGTGGGATACAGTGCGTAATTCTGGAAGACCATTGCCACTTCTCTTTTGGATGGATCTGTATCGTTTTTTCTTTCCCCATCTATGATAACATCACCTCCATCCGGCGTTTCAAGCCCAGCAATGATCCGCAACAGGGTTGACTTCCCGCATCCTGACGGTCCAACGATTACCATAAATTCTCTGGAGTGTGCCTGAACATCGATTCCTTTCAGGATAGTATTATCACCAAAAGATTTTGAAATAGCCTGTAAAGATACACCCGCCATGTTTATCCTTTCACGCTTCCCACAGTCAATCCGGATACTAAAAATCTTGAAAGTGAAATAAACAATATCATCACCGGGATACTCACCACAACAGCTCCTGCAGCATAGAGCCCCCATTGGGTTGACAGACTTGCCTGAAATGATTTCAACCCCAGGGGAAGCGTGTATAGTCCCGGGTCCTGTAACACAATGGCAGCCACCACATATTCACTCCAACTTGCCATGAAGCTGAACAGGGCAGTGATCACCAAAGCCGGAGCAGACACAGGCAAGATCACTTTTGTAAATGCAGAAAATCTGCTGCAGCCATCTATCCGGGCTGCTTCTTCCAATGCATCAGGAATGGTATCATAATATCCTTTCATTTGCCAAATGCAAAACGGAAGCGCTGTGGATGAGTAAATGATAATGAGCCCTAAGTAGGAGTTTATCAGTTTCAACTTTGCCAATAAAATGAAGAATGGCAAAAGCAACATCGTGGCAGGAAACATTTGAGTCATGAGTAATGAAGACAGCACAGCTCTTCTTCCCATAAAATTAAACCTGGAAAGAGCATAGCCCGATGTCGATGCAAGAACAACTCCTGTTAAGGTCACAACAAAACTTACGAGAAAAGAATTCTTCATCCACGTGAGAAAATCAGTTTTTAAAAACAGGGTAACATAAGATCTAAAACTTGATTCCGATGTCCACAAAGCCAATGAACGGGATTGAAATGCATCATCGGTTCGCAAAGAGATTCCTATAATGTTCAAAGCTGGATATAGCGTTGCCAAGGTGAATAAGACCAAAAATGAAAAAATGAAAAGTGTTTCTATCTTTTTTGACATAATACTTTAAACAACAGTATCCAATTTTGATCTTCGCATAAAAACAACAGTGAACATTGACAGGATCAGGAAAATGATCATGGATAGAGCAGCGGCATATCCATAGCGGTATAAATTGAATGCTGCCTTATAAACGTAACTCACCAATATGTGTGTTAAGTCAGAGGGTTCTCCTCCATTACTCACCAGCCAAACCACATTAATATTATTAAATGTCCAGATCGTTCCCAGAATGACTGCCGGTATCATGACCGGCTTAATCATGGGAAGAGTAATGTTCCAAAACTGCTGCCACCGGGATGCGCCATCCACCTGAGAGGCTTCGTACATTTCTTTTGGAATGGATTGCAATCCCCCCAAAGCAACCACCATCATAAAAGGAAACCCAAGCCAGATATTCGTAATGATACACGCAGAAAATGCTTCAACAGGCTGGCTTAACCATTGGATTGGAGACATATTTAACAATTGATTTAAAATCAGGTTGATCGATCCGTATTCCTGATTAAACATTCCCCGCCAGGTTAGTGCTGCAATATATTGCGGTAGTGCCCAGGGAATAATAAGAAGAGTCCGAAATGTCCTCTTTGCAGGAAGAGTTCTGTTGATCAGGACAGCTAAAAACACTCCCAGAGATACATGAAAGCTTACATTGACAACAGTCCAAATGATCGTTTTTCCAAAAAGGGAATAAAATCCGCCGTCAGTCAAAACAGAGGCAAAGTGGTGAAAACCAATGATCTCCCAATGTTTAAATGTCCGCAAACTAAAATTAGAAAGTGAAATAATTAAATTATATCCAAACGGAAATATTATTACAGACATGATTCCGAGAAATGCCGGTAAAAGCATTAAATAAGCAAATTTATTCTCTTGAAATGATCTCAGATAAATTTTCTTTTTGATCCAAAAAACAATTCCCAAAGCCGCAATAAATAGAAACAACAATCCCTTGATAAATTTTCCCTGAACCCCCGGTTCGATAACAACATTCATTGTTTTGATCTGATCGATGGCTTTCCTCTGCGATTCAACTGCAGCGGCGTGAGGATCCTTTGTCCCGGCAAGAACCGATTGATATTCTCCTCTTAATGCATCCCAGATGGCACGTAATTCCGGAACAACAGGCATGGGTCGTCCCTTCTTAATAATATCTGCGTTTTGGTTAAGAAGACTGTTGGACTGCACATTCGGATGAGCCAATGCAGCTAAGGAAGAAGGCTGAACATTTAATCTTCTCACATAATGAAGCTGCACTTCCGGGCTTGTGAGATAGGTCATGAGATCAATCGTATGGCTCAATTGTTCACCGGTTGTGTGAACATTGATGGAATAACCTTTTGTGCTGACTAATGGCGTGGGAAAATCCCCGGTAGATGAAACCATGGGTAATGCAGCAATACCAAAATCGACCTTATCACGGTAATCACCCCAGCTCCAGTCACCGTTGATGATCATGGCTGCTCTTCCTGTTTTGAATAGTGCATTGGCAGTCTCATAGTCACACTCTTTTGGAATAATCCTGTGTTCATCCCGAAGTGATTTAATAAATGCAAAAGCATTTTCATTTGATTTTGTATTCAAATTCGGTGAACCGTCATCATTGATAAACCAATCTCCGAATCCTCCTATCCAGGGAACATAGAAAAAAGGTTCTGTAAAATTCCATACCAATCCATACTGGTCAATGATTCCATCGCCATTTAAATCTTTGGTTAGGGATTTTCCCATTTGAATCAATTCATCTGTACTTTCCGGAGGTGTTGAAATTAACTCTTTATTGAACATAAGCATCAGATGGTTCCCAACACCATCTCCCACCATCCATGTCTTCTCTTGGAATCTGACAACCGCATTAGATAAAAATTGATCGAAAAACGAGGAGGGAAATAATTCATCCAATGATTGAATAATTCCCATGACTGCAAAAGGCCCAACCTGATCCGAAGGACCGTAGATCAAATCAGGACCGCTGCCGCCGATCGCAGAAGATTGGAAATTTGACCTTAATTCTTCCGTTTCTCTATAGGTTAGCTCTATTTTGATATCCGGATGAGATTCCTCATATTTGTCACATACTTCCCGCAAAGCTTTCCGATTTTCATACAGCATTTGGTGCCAGATATTAAGGGTAATTTCATCAGAGGATTCACAGCCGAAAAAGAGGAAACTGGATATGACAAAGGCTATAACCCTGGCAATAATGAAAAAAGGTAAAGCTGGTTTTCGATATTTAATAATATTTTTTCTTATAATCACGAATCATACGTTGTGCTGTAAACCGCGCACCCGTTTTAATAGATGCTTTCATTAATGATACCCATTTATCTGTTTGGCCAT
>CAJWIT010000063.1 GCA_913041945.1 uncultured Fidelibacterota bacterium | reverse complement strand
TTCAGCAAACTGGAAATATGTTGGTACTCAGTACATTGACAATGAAAATTATGGTGCAATTGACCCGTATTCAGTTTTTGATGTTTATTTTAGCTATCGGTGGCAAAATCTCCAAACGACTTTGAAAGTAAACAATGCTTTTGATCGGTTGTATTCTACACATGGATATGGATATGAAGGGGACGGTTACCAGGCATACTATTGGCCTGGTGCTACTCGGAATATTTTTTTGACAATTTCATATAACATGTAACAACTGTCCATGGAATACTCGCCCAGTAGTTCGCGAAATTTAGATTTACAAATTATTACCAATTAATGGGCTCTTTCCGTCCCCAGGAAGGATACTGGAATAAATCATTTTTTCATAAATAGCTAATAGTCTGATGCTATAGTTAACCTTTGTTCTTTCCATTTTATCAGCAAAAAACAGAACTGGTTCATCTGGAGAAGTATCCATTGCAACAGGTTAAGATTAAATAAAAGTTTTTTCAAAATTTAACAATGTTGGTGACAACGAAATACTATTACTAATTTCACAGCCCCATGACAGAAAAGAAATCTAAGCGTAAACGCCTCTTTCTCATTGATGGTTACGCCACTCTGTACCGCTCTCATTTTGCACTGATCCGGAATCCTCTTATCACCAGTTATGGTTTGCCGACCAGCGCGTTGTTTGGTTTCACAAACCAGGTATTAAAACTGCTTCGTAAAGAAAAACCGGATTATTTAGCGGCTGTTTTTGACACCCGTGAAAAAACATTCCGGCATGAACGCTTTCCCGAATATAAAGCCACCCGAGAGAAGATGCCTGATGAACTGCAGGAGCAGTTACCCCATTTGTGGAATTTGCTGAATGCAATGCAGATTATCACCCTGTCAAAACCGGGATTTGAAGCTGATGATATTATTGGCACCTTAGCCCGCGAAGGATCAAATGATGGGTTGGATGTTTTCATTGTGAGCGGAGATAAAGATTTTATGCAGCTTGTGAACGATCATGTATTCTTGTATACACCCGGAGGAAGAAGCATGGATATTCGAATTTATGATTCAAAAGGAGTTGAAGAAAAATGGGGAGTCCCTCCAGAAAAAATGATTGATTTTCTAGGCCTCATGGGAGATGCTTCAGATAACATACCCGGGGTAAGGGGTGTCGGTGAAAAATCCGCGAAAAAACTAATCATTGAATTTGGTTCCCTTGAAAATGCGCTGAAAAATGCGGAAAAAAATACGAACAAACGGGTTCGGAATGGGCTATTGGAGTGTAAAGAAAACGCGCTCCTGAGTAAAGAATTGGTGACTATTGATACCAATGTTGAATTGGACTGTGAAGTATCCGACCTCACTCTTAGTGAGTTTGATACAAAATCGTTACGGGACCTGTTTCAGGAGTTTGAGTTTTTTGGATTGGTAAAACAATTGGATGAAATGGAAGCAGATCTCCAGACCAAAGAAAAAACTCAAAAAAAGAATTATGAAACAATCACTGATAAAAATTCTTTAAAATCCTTTGTTGCATCAATAAAAAAAGGCAATTTGCTTTCTCTTGATTTAGAAACCACATCAGTTGATCCCATGCAGGCAGAGATTGTGGGTCTAAGTTTTTCTATCCGCCCTGATTCCGGGGTGTATATTCCCCTGCAGTACAAAGACAAAGGTAAAAACCATTTTGGAAAAGATGAGCTTTCCAAGGTAATGAATACTGTAAAGCCTATTTTGGAGGATTCCACTATACCCAAGACGGGCCAGAATGTTAAGTTCGATGCCCTAATCTACAAACGACATGGGGTGGATGTTCACGGGATTGTCTTTGACACGATGATTGCTGCTCATCTTTCCAGTCCTGAAACACGATCTTATAAACTTGATAAACTTGCCCTTGAATTCCTGAATTACAGGATGGTTCCTATTGAAGAACTTATCGGTTCAGGACGGAACCAAATCACAATGGCTGAAGTGGACTTGAAAAACGCTGCCTTTTATGCTGCGGAGGACGCAGACGTAGCTCTTCAGTTAACAAAAATTCTTGAAGAAAAATTGGGAGAACATAATCTGCTGGATTTTTTCAACAGGGTAGAGTTACCCTTATTAGAAGTGTTGCTGGAAATGGAATATTCAGGGACTTATGTGGATGTAAATCATTTGGATGAGATGTCCTCGGATTTAGCCGGAAAACTGGATAGTTTATCTAAAAATATTCTCAAGGAATCAGGTACCGAATTCAATATCAATTCTACACAGCAATTAGCGCAAATCCTTTTTGATGTTCTTGAACTTCCAAAAATTAAAAAGCGGTCTACTGCAGAAGATGTTTTGAAAAGGCTCCAGGACCAACATCCCCTTCCAGGGATGATTCTCCAATACCGCAAAATGAATAAACTTAAAAATACATATCTTGATCCTTTGAAGGAGTATATTCATCCTGAGACCGGAAGGATTCATTCGTCTTTTAATCAGACTGTAGCCGCCACGGGCCGATTGTCCAGCACCAATCCTAATTTCCAAAACATTCCTATTCGAACTGATGAAGGACGGGAGATTCGGAAAGCCTTCAGAGCTAGGGAGGAAGGTTGGAAAATCTTTTCAGCTGATTATTCCCAGGTCGAACTGCGGATCATGGCTCATTTGAGCCAGGATCCAGGTTTAATGAAAGCATTTCAAAATGAAGAGGATGTCCATGCACGAACAGCCAGCCTGGTTTTTGGCGTTCCTTTAGAGGATGTTCTTCCGGAGATGAGACGTACTGCAAAAATAGTGAATTTTGGAATTATGTATGGAGCAGGTCCTTTTCGGATGAGCCAGGAACTGGGAATTCCAAGAGGAGAAGGAATGGCCATTATTGAAGCCTATTTTAACCAGTATGCTGGAATCAAAGATTATATTGACAGAACTTTGGAGCAGGCGCGGAAGCAGAAATGGGTGACCACCATGCTGGGCCGAAGGCGTCCTGTCTGGGAAATCAATAGCCAAAACCAGATACGGCGGCAGGCTGCAGAGAGGATGGCAATTAATATGCCCATCCAGGGAACTGCTGCAGAAATGATCAAACTGGCAATGATATCAATCCACGAAAAAATGAGAAAAGAAAATCTGAAAACGATGATGATTTTACAGGTACACGATGAATTGATTTTTGAGGTACCAAAAGAGGAAATAGACAAAGTGAAATCTATAGTGATATCGGAGATGGAATCGGCTCTTTCTCTGTCCGTCCCTATTGTTGTGGACTGGGGTATAGGCGATTCCTGGTATGAAGCACATTAAACATTCGGGAGTATAAAAATCACGTTTTGCAATACAGACAAAATTCAATAATTCAGCTAAAGTGAACAAGTAATGGAAGCCAGTGTAACCTTAAAGAAGGTAGGAAAACTAGTCCGTGACAAAACAATCTTGGCGGGTTTGACATTTGGTATAGAGAAAGGATCTATTGTTGCTTTTGTTGGGGACAATGATGCCGGAAAATCCACATTGCTAAAAGTTTTGGCAGGGCTTGAAAATCCGGAATATGGTTCGGTATTTATCCATGGGCTGGATATTGTAAAACGACGAAAAGACATTCGCCATATGATCGGTTATGTTCCCTTGGAACCGGATATGGATCCTTGGTTAACCCTAGAACAGAATATGCGTTTTAACGGATTGCTTTATGGGGTAGACAATTCCACCATTTCAAATCGAATAGCTGAATATTCGTCAAGACTTGATCTGTTCGATTTTTTACACTATCCGGCGAACAGTGTATCCTATGGGAATCTTAAAAAATCCACGATTGTACGTGCCCTTGTTCATGATCCAACCATTTTAATCCTGGATGAACCTACAGCATTTATGGATGCTCAGTCCAGCCGCCAAACTTGGGATTTATTGAAAGGGCTTCGCAAGGAGAAAACTATTATCTATGTAAGTCAAACATTGTCAGAAATTGAGCAGGCACATGACCGGATACTTGTACTTAACAAGGGCAAAGTTATCCTGGATGGAAGTCTAGATAAACTTCTTGAGAGTACTTTGGAATTTCATCAGTTCCAGATTGAGTTTGAAGAATTGCCGGATGAACTTTATCAAAAGCTGTCAACAATTCCCACGGTGGTGACTCCAAGCAGGATGAATAATATTTTTTATTTTTATGGTCGATCAAGGAAAGTCTTTTTCCAAGTATTAAAAGCAGCAGGTGATACTCTTATGAAAGATCTTGATATTAAGAAATTGGGCTTGAGAGATCTGATGGATTCAGAATTTGCGCGGAAAGGATTAGATTGATACTTCCATTTATAAGACGCCGCTGGTGGCTTACGCAACAACGTCTTTTCCCAACGTTAAGCTTTGCTATGCTTTTACCCATAATGTTACATCTTTTAATTATTGTTCCCATGGCAAGCCTTGTGGAAAGCCCTTTGAATAATATTTCTTATGAAAAATGGGTGTATCCAGGTTTGCTTGTTTTGATCGGAATCATTTCCTTGATTCCGGTTTTGTATCGAGATTTATTTGATTTTCGTATTCATAAAAAAGCAATTACGTACATGACATTAGCACCCATTTCTAAGCTTAAGTTGATTATCGGCATTTTAGTTGGTGCAATTCTTGAGTCATTAATCTTGGTGATTATTGGACTATTAGTACTGTTTTTTGTAACCGGAATTATCCTCAATTGGGAAGATTATCTTATAATTTTTGGATTTATTATAATCATTAATACTCTTGTTGGGAGTTTCATCACAACACTTGCCCTCTTGGCTTCGCGGGTGTTCTCGTTTATTTTGATTTTGATGATCTTTCTCTGTTATGTTTTATTCGGATCCGGGATGATTATTCCATTTGATTATTTTCCAGATCAACTGGGGATGTTGTTACAATACCTACCATTAAATGTTATGATTCATGAGCTTCAGCTGGTGATTTTTACAGGTGTTTTTCATTGGATACCTCTGTCTATTCTGCTTTTTATTATTTTTCCATGGACATATATCAATAGTGAAATCTTTCGTAGGGAATTAAATCAGTGATTGCGTATTTGTCTGGGGGGATGGAACATGCAGTCAACGAAGGAGAAGACTGGCGGAATAAAATGACAGAATGGCTGCAGAAAAATCTGGGACATTCCGTGATCGATCCTGTTAAAAATTCCCGTCAGCTTGTGGATGAAACACAGTCTCATGATTACAGGTTATGGAAGAATTCCGATCGGGGGAAATACAAAGCATTTGTCCGGCAATTGATTCGTCAGGATTTAGATGGAGTTATCAATAAAGCGGATTACGTCATTTGCCTTTGGGATGAGGGTGTTGTTAAAGGAGGGGGAACACACGGAGAGGTAACCATCGCTTATCATTACAACATCCCTGTTTATTTGGTAAACACACTTCCATTTGACGAGTTAAGCGGATGGATATTTTCATGCTCCACGGAAATGTTTTCACAATTTACCCAATTAAAAAAAAGACTGTTGGAACTATACAAATAATTTTTGAGTTTAATTTTTAAAATCTTAATCCAATCTTATGGTGGACAATCATGGTAGGTCCCAAAGCGATAATCAATCTTGACCGGCTCATTCACAATTACAAATTGGTGAAACAAGAAGTTGGCAATAAGAAAATCATGGCGTTTGTAAAAGCAAATGCTTACGGCCATGGTGCGGTTCCTGTTGCAAAGGCATTGGAGTCCGTTGGGGCTGACTGGTTTGGAGTATTCACTCCTGAAGAAGCAATTGAACTTCGCAAGGGTGGAGTGACAGGAAACATTATGGTTTTCTGCCGTTTTCATCCTGAATTTCTTGAAAAAGCAAATAAGTGGGATTTAACCTTAAATATTTCCAGCGAAGATGATCTGAATGATCTAATCACGTTTCATGGGGATATGAATTCAAGCCCAAGATTCCACGTGAAAATTGATACGGGGATGACCAGGCTAGGGTTGCCGATTGGTTCTGTGTCTTCCTTTTTTAATCTTCTCAAGAAAAATTCTCAATTAAATTATGAAGGGATTTACTCTCATTTTGCAACTGCGGATGAAGGCGATCTGGACTACGCAAAATTTCAGTTAGAACAATTTAAAGGAGTGCTGGATACTGCGGATAAAATGGGACTTTCATTTCAACATGTTCATTTATCCAATAGTGGTTCAGTTTTAAATTTACCGGAATCCTATTTCACAATGGTGCGGGTTGGTTTGCTATTATATGGAGCCTTTCCATCGGATGAAGTTCCGAGAGATCTTCCCATTGAACCTGTCATGGAATTTACAGCTCCGGTTGTGAATCTCAGAAAAGTAAAAGCAGGTACATTGGTGAGCTACGGAGGAGTTTGGTCTGCACCGAACGATACGGTCATAGGGGTTGTCCAGGTCGGATTCGCTGATGGTTTTCCACGTTCGTGGTACGAAGAGGGATGTATTAGTTTAAAAGGGGAGCGTTATAAAATTGCCGGCAGAGTGTGCATGGATCAGTTAATGGTTGATTTTTTTAATGCAAATGTAAAGCGTGGAGATGAGGTGCTTTTGTTTGGAAAAAATAAAATCGATTCAATTCCTGTGGAAGAAATTGCGGAATGTATTGGTTCTACGGCCTATGTGCTTCTAACCGCTATTGGAGGAAGAACTGAACGTATTTTTTCCGGATTAGAGTAGAATGATTCAGAGTTTTGTCATTACTAAGTTAAGTGGAGTTTTTTTGTAATTAACTTTCTAATTTTAAGTTTATTACACACAAAAAAGTTAATTACTGGAATTTTCGTTAAATCATAGTAAATTACTGTTCTAGCTTTGGAAGGAGTCTGTCTAAAAATATGGATAAGTTATCAACTGTTTTATTTTTTCTTTTACCTCTGGCTTTAGTATTGGGTGAACCGCAGGAGGAAGTTCAGCCTTCAGCCCAATCCGAAAACACTTCAAACAATGAGAAAAAAATTGTTAAGGCAATCAGGACAGATGAACCGGTATATATTGATGGAAATCTGACCGAGAATATTTGGTATAAGGCTGACAGTAAATTTGATTTTTCTCAATATCAACCGAAAAATGGAGAAAAACCAAACGAGAACACCATGTTTCTCGTTTTCTATGATGAAAACAATTTATATGTTGGTGTATATGTCATGGAAAAGGAACCATCCACAGTTATGGGAAAACTGAGGAGAAGGGATGACATGGCACTTTCAGATTATATCTGGGTATATATCGATACGGAAAACCGTGGGGGATCCGGATATAAATTTGGAGTTAACCCCAGCGGGGTTAGGTACGATGGGTATATTTCTAATGATGACGAGGTTGATTATAGCTGGGATGGAGTGTGGGATGCAAAAGTATTGCGTGATTTTGGTGATCAATCCAATGAGCCTGTTCAGCGCCGTGTCGGTTGGACAGCTGAATTTCGGATTCCCTTTGCCACCCTACAGTATGATAAGAATAAGACTGAAGAATGGGGCTTCAATATAACTCGTTTTAAAGGATCAACTTTTGAGCAAATGTGGTGGAAAAGTAAAGAAGTGACCGAGCCGGGTCTTGTCTCTCATTTTGGTAAAATCACAGGAATATCCAACATTAAATCCGCTGGAAAATTTGAATTTTTACCAGGTTCGGTCATTACTGCAAGCAGTGAGGGGTTTGAATCAGAGTCTGCACTAATTGGATCTAACAGGCTGCACTATAACATCAGCGGTGATTTTAAATACGATATTACTACCAGTACCCGTCTGGAAGCATCTGTTAATCCGGATTTTGGGCAGGCAGAGGTAGACCCTGCGGTGTTAAATCTGTCTGCTTTTGAGACTTATTTCCCGGAAAAACGAACTTTTTTTGTCAATGGGGCAGATATCTTCGCAACCCCGTTCCAATTATTTTATTCACGGAGGATTGGTCGCAGTGCATATGATGGTTTTGTGCCTGTTGATATTGCTGGAAAGCTGACTGGAAAAACGGGAAATACAACCTTTGGTATGATAAGTGCCTTAACAGGTGCAAAATATCCTTTTGGTGAGACTGGATATTTTGTAGGTAGAGTGAAGCAGTCAATTAATAAGGGAAATACAAATTTTGGTATTTTAGTTACCCATACGAATGATTTGGATAATGAAGAAACACCTTTGGCACTTGGATTTGACTGGAGTCATCAATTGTTTAATAATCAATTTGTGTTCAGTGGGCAGTATGCCAAATCAAAAACTAACACCCTCACAGGGCAAGGAATTATGCTTCATTTTGCTAAGATTGGCGGTAGACACTGGAATTTCAGTCTGGGTGCTGATCTTAGGGATAAGAACTTTAATATTGATGCTCTTGGATT
>CAJWIT010000062.1 GCA_913041945.1 uncultured Fidelibacterota bacterium | reverse complement strand
CGGTTTTATCACTGATAACGAACAGGCTCCCAGTCAGATGACATTTCAAGTGATTAATAATTCTGACCCTGATCATTTAGGTACAGCGTTTGATGGGTACAATTTACTGATCACTCCATTGGTATTGGATTACCATTCAACTGAATCAATAATTCTGACTTTACAAGCAGATGATGGTTTCGATGAAGGAGTTGTTACTCAAACAGTCAATGTGTTCATAGATCCGGTAAACGATGCGCCGGTAGCAGGGTTCAGTTGGTCAGCGGAGGATTTGACAGTAACATTTACAAACACATCAGCTGACGCCGACGGGGATGCACTAACACATAGCTGGGATTTTGGAGATGGTGGTACATCAACGGAAGAGAGCCCCACCCATACTTATGCAGATGAGGGGACTTATACAGTAAGCTTAACCGCCAGTGATGGAGATTTATCAGATACTGCCGTAGATAATGCGGTTAATGCGGAATTAAGTATAGGTCATGAAACGATGATTCCGGGACTGTTTGCCTTACATCAGAACTACCCGAATCCTTTCAACCCAATCACAAGCCTAAGATACGGCCTGCCAGAACAGGCATTGGTTACACTCACGATTTACGACTTGATGGGCAGGAAAGTCACACAGCTGGTAAGTACTACTCAGGAAGCAGGCTACCAGTCAGTGCGGTGGGATGCTACAGACAGCTTTGGCAAACCTGTAAGTGCAGGAGTATACCTCTACCAGATCCGTGCTGGTGATTTTGTGCAGACCAGGAAAATGGTACTGTTAAAGTAGCGTATATTAGAAAATAAAATAAAAGGGCAACGAAGTTCTCATCGTTGCCCTTTTATTTACCAGATTTGTACGTAAGATTTCCTTTAGATACTTCTAATACTTTCTTTATTTTTCCCCGCATAATTTACAATCATAAAATTATTCTTCCGTTAAAATCTATTTTCAACGTTACAGGAAAAATGCCATGAAAAAACTTCAAATAATTTTAATTATATTTGTTCTCAGTGCCAGTACTGCCCACAACGCAGGTACAATCACACAACAGGCGGATTCCAGATCCCCAGGTATAAAGGCAAACCTTCCTGTTGATCCAAAGGTGAAAATCGGTGAACTGAAAAACGGATTGCGATATTACATCAGAGAAAACCAAAAACCACAAAAACGGGCTGTCCTCTGGCTTGCTGTAAATGCAGGTTCTGTCCTTGAGGATGACAATCAGCAGGGTCTTGCTCACCTTGTAGAACATATGGCTTTCAATGGAACAAAACATTTTGAAAAACAGGAACTTGTTGACTATCTGGAATCCATCGGAACAAAATTTGGGCCGGATCTGAATGCACACACATCCTTTGATGAAACTGTATACAAATTGCAAGTCCCCTCAGACAGTGCTGGCTATATCTTTTCCGGACTACAAATTCTTGAAGACTGGGCACATGGACTTTTACTTGATGAAAATGAGATCGATAAGGAACGCGGAGTTGTTACTGAAGAATGGAGAACCCGCCAGGGTGCCAGGGCACGGATGTGGAATAAAGTTGTACCAATCCTATTCAATAACTCCCAATATGCAAAACGGCTTCCGATTGGACAGGTAGCTGTTATTGATACTGCACATTATGAAACTATTAAAAAGTTTTACCAAGACTGGTATCGCCCTGACTTGATGGCATTGATTGCCGTTGGAGATTTTGATTCAAACTGGATCGAAGAACTGATCAAAACCTATTTCAGTAGAATTCCTGTAAAAGATAATCCAAGAGAACGTATTGTGTATCCGGTTCCTGACCATCAGGAAACCCTCATTGCAATAGCAACAGATCCGGAAGCAAGCGGAACCCGGATTTCAATCAATTACAAGCATCCTTTAGAAAGACAATATACAACAGGAGATTACCGAAATACGATAATCCAGAGCTTGTATACCGGCATGCTCAATAAACGCCTTGGAGAATTGACAAAACTTCCCGATCCACCAATGATGTATGGGTATTCCTACTTCCGAAATATGACCCTGTCAAAAGCCTCTTACGTTCTCGGTGCAGGTGTGCGTGAAGATCGTATCCACACGGGACTTGCCACCCTGCTCATAGAAGCGGAGCGGGTCCGACGGCATGGCTTTACCTCTACGGAACTGGATAGACAAAAAATGGAAGTGCTCCGAAGGATTGAGAAAAGCTATGAAGAACGTGATAAAACTGAATCAAAAACATACGTCCGGGAATACGTAAGAAATTTCCTTGAGGAAGAACCAATCCCTGGAATTGAATATGAACTCGAATTATACAGACGTTTTATTCCGGGAATTGCTATTGAAGAAATCAATAATCTTGCAAAAAAATGGGTAACGGATCATAACCGGGTCGTTATAGTCTACGCTCCGGAAAAAGAAGGACTGACCATTCCAACAGAAGATGAACTGCTGGCTGTATTTTCAGAAATCAAGTCAATAGAAATTGAACCTTATGTGGACAAAGTTTCAGACGAACCTCTCGTTGCTATTCAGCCCGAACCCTCTCAAATTTCAAACATTGAGATTTTGGAAGATATCGGAGTAGAAATTTGGACACTTACGAACGGGATACGGGTCATCTTAAAATCTACTGATTTCAAGAATGATGAAATCCTTTTCTATGCATACAGCCCTGGTGGAACATCATTGGCACCAACGGAAAATTATGTACCTGCATCCACAGCGGACTGGATTATTTCAGATAGCGGTCTGGGGCCATTCAGCCAGATAGAGCTGCAAAAAAAACTGTCAGGGAAAATAATCAATGTTTCCCCGTATTTAAGTGACCTGTACGAAGGATTGTCCGGCTCAGTATCTCCGAAAGATGTGGAAACATTATTCCAGCTTATTTACCTTTATTTTACCGCTCCCCGTCGTGATGAAACTGCTTTCCAGGCCGTGTTAGAACGGGGAAAAGGATTCCTTGAGAACCGCAGCGCCAGGCCAGAGTCAGCTTTTGAGGATACAGTCAAAGTAACTATGGCTCAATACCATCCCCGTCAACGTCCCTGGTCTCTTCAATTATTAAATGAAATGGAATTAGATAAATCCTTTTCCTTCTATCAGGATCGATTTGCAGACGCAAGTGATTTTACCTTCTTTTTCGTCGGAAATTTTGACAGGAAAGCCATTGCTCCCGGGATTTTAACCTATCTTGGTGGATTGCCTTCCGTCAATCGGAAAGAAACATGGAAAAATACAGGTATTGATCCGCCTCAAGGAATTATGAAAAAACATGTGTACAGAGGGATGGAAGAGAAAAGTATAACTCGAATTATCTTTTCAGGAAATTTCGAATGGAGCAGGGAAAATCGATACACTTTTCAATCTATGGCACAGGCTTTTCGGATCAAACTTCGGGAAGTTCTGCGGGAAGATATGAGCGGAGTGTATGGCGTAGGTGTCAGAGCAAAACCAAAGCATTATCCCGAAGGGGAATATACCATATCCATTTCATTCGGATGTGCCCCCGACCGTGTGGAAGAATTAACCAATGCAGTATTTCAGCAAATTGACAGTCTTAAAACAATCGGGCTTACTGACAAATACCTGACTAAAGTTAAAGAGAAACAGCGCAGGGAAAGAGAAACAAATTTACAGGAAAACCGGTACTGGCTGAACGTGTTAAAAACCTATGATATGCATAACGAGGATTTTTTAGATATTCTTGAGTATGAAAAGCTCATCGAAGAATTGTCTCTCGGGAATATCCAAAAAGCAGCAAACCAATATTTCAATGTTGAAAATTACGTGCAAATAACTCTCTATCCGGAAAATCCCCCGGGGGGAAATTGATTGGTTAAATCAGGTCAATAACTTCTTTTACTAATTTTTCAATTCCGTCAGCAGCTTCGCTGATTCGTCCAGCCAGCATGTATGCTGGTGTAGTAACGATTTTATTTCCCTTATCTACAACTGTCTCACGAACGGGGCACTCAATATGATCAGCACCCATTGCGTTTATGTCGTTTGCAGTTTGTGCATCCGTTCCAATCGTTAACTGAACAGATTTTTCCTGTTGACCCATGATTTTTGCCATCATAGCCGGCGCGATGCAAATGGCGCCGATTGGTTTCCCGGCCTTGTGCACTTCGGTCGCCAGCCTGAACACATCGGGATTCACTGAACAATCAGCACCCGCCATTGCATAATCGCAAAGATTTTTTGCCACTCCAAACCCTCCCGGAAATATCAGTGCATCAATATCTTCCGAAATTACATCAACAATATCCTTTATTTCCCCCCGTGCAATCCGTGCAGATTCCACCAATACATTACGGGATTCACCTTCCATCTCTTCCCCCGTAGCATGATTTATCACATGAAGTTGATCAATATTTGGAGCCATTATAACTATTTCCGCTCCGGCACGATCCAATGCAAGCATGGTAATCACAGACTCATGAATTTCTGCTCCATCATTTACTCCGCATCCAGACAATACAACTCCTACTTTTGGCATAGTTAACCCCTATCTGTTATTATTATTTGCGAAAAAATTTCTCTTTAAACCTTCAAATTTTGTCCTTTTTACAGCGGAATCCCTAAACAATTCACGAAACCCTTCCTCATCAAGGCTCTCCCAATCTTTTTTACTCCAATGGATAATTTCCCATCGTGGCTGAAAGGCAGGCTCATTCGATTGTTTCTGGAATTTCTGGTTCCAAGGACACACTTCCTGGCAAAGGTCACACCCGTACATCCATCCATGAAGCTGATCTTGATATTCAATTGGAAAGGAGCCTCTGTGTTCTATAGTTAGATAGGAAATACATTTCTGTGAATCAAGCACATATTCGTCAAGAGCCTTGGTGGGGCAAGCATCAATGCACGCTGTACATGAACCACATAAATCTTCGTCAAATGACGGATCATAATTCAGTTCTATGTCCAAAATAATTTCACCTAAAAATAACCAGCTTCCGTAATCCCTGGAGATGAGGTTTGTATGCTTCCCCTGCCATCCTAACCCTGCCTCCTGTGCCCATACTTTTTCCATAACTGGAGAAGTATCCACACACACCAATCCGTTAACTTCGGTTTTATGACTTTGAATAAAACTCAGCAATTCAAATAGCCGGGTTTTTAGAAGAGCATGGTAATCAACCCCCCACGCATAATTGCTGAAGTGCAGGGATGAATTATTTATCTCTCCATTTATACCGGTATAATAATTCATACCAACAGAAATGATTGTTTTTGCATCTGGGAAATAAGTAGAAATATCACTGCGCTCATCTCTGCGCTTTTCCATCCACCCCATGTCAGCATGAAAGCCATCCTTTAACCATGTTTCCAAATTATATTTTTGTGCCGGTGTTGTTTTGGCAGCCGTAATGCCAATCTTTTGGAAACCCAGTTGTTCCGCTCTGTTTTTTATACGTTCAGAAAAGCGTTCAGGCTTCACAATGAAAAAATAGAAAAATGCAGATTAATGTAATAACCTGTGAGCCCATAAAATCCCAATGATCGTTTTCACATCGGTTATCTTGCCTGACCAGACCATTTCAACAGCCTCTTCCAATTCAGTTGGCATTAGCTCGATGAATTCATCCTGATCAGTATTGGTCTTTGTGGATTCCAGTTGTTCAGCAAGGTATATCCACATTCGTTCATCACTGTATCCAATACAGGGATGTATTTCAGTAACCTCTGTTAATAAACCGGCTTTATAACCAATCTCTTCTTCCAGTTCACGCCCGGCGGTTACCAGATGGGGTTCACTTTCATCCAGTTTTCCCGCAGGAAGTTCAATCTGTTCCATTCCCATTGGATAACGATACTGGCGAATCAATCCAATCTTTTCATCAGGCAATACTGGAATTATCACAACAGCCCCGGGATGTTTAATAAATTCTCGGTAAGATGACTTTCCGTCTGGAAGTTCAACTTTATCTTTCCAGACATCAAGTAACCTGCCTTTGTAAATTCGTTCAGTGGAAAGACGGGTTTCCTTTAAACTGGACATTTGGAAAACATAATTAAAGAGGATTATTTATTCTGAAGATTAATGATCAGTTGGACAAGATCAGCAACTTGTTCTTCTTGGATTTGTCCTCGAATTATTTCCCTGACGATTCGATCCTCATCCAAAATAATCACATTATATGAATCTTCCTTCAGCCCCCACGCTTTTCTGAGGTCTCCATCATAATCAAATAGAACTGTTGTATCGTATTTTTTTGCTTTGGCTCCGCCAATTAACCGGATTGCAAAATCCGGTTTCCAGGATGATGCACAATCAGCGATTCCAATTCCTTTAAATGAATCCCTCGCAATGAGGCTGTCCACATCTATTGCATATTTCACCGCATCATTAAAATGTTCATTCATCTCCGATTCATCCGGATCAACATAATTGATCTGGAGAATTTTTCCAGACCAGAATCCCATGGTGAATAGTTTACCATCAGCATCTTTAAGTTCCCAGTCTGAAGCTTTCATCCCAACTTCTAAAGTACTCTGAGAGAAAAGGTCTGTAAAAAGTAAAAGAATAAATAGAAAATAATTCTTCATTTCAATCGAAAAGTCTTAAAAATATTCGATATATATAATTTTCAGTTCCCGATTAAAGTATTCCACGGTATTGTCATTAAGAAGGAGATTATTAAAGTCAAACTCAATATGTAAATGCTCTACAAAAGTCCACCGAATTGCAGCATTCAGATACCCTGTATCAACTGCTACGATATTTTCTTCATTATTATCATTAAAAGCAGCATTGTATTCAAGGAGAAATGAAAGCTCCGGGTTAAATTCCATATCCATCCCAAAGAACAGATTTGGATCTTTCTCTCCATCTTTCGTCTCTGTAAAATTATAGTTCATCCCGCCATGTATACCAAGATTTCCCAGAAAAGTTAACCAATTTTTACTCACAGAAAAGAAGGCACCATAAGCTTTTATATCATAACGATCACTTTTTGTAGAATCAATCCCAAGAGGATCTTCAGGATGATATTGGCCGAAACCCTGTGTGTTCAAACCCAAAGCGACGCCAGGTTTTTCCATAGTTTCATCAATCAGGCGATATTTCAGATTGGCTTCAGGACGTGGATACCAGATCAAACTATCATCGCCAACCAGCCGGCTCGCTCCATAAGAAACACCAAATTGAAATCGATCTGTAATTCCTGCAGCTAACCCAACTGTTAATCCTCCTCCTTTTTGCAGGCGCATATCAACAGAAAAACTTCCCCTTACTAACGAACCAGCTGTGGGAATTGTTATGAGATTTGTAGGCGGAGGATAACTATCAGACTGGGCAAAATTCTTTCCAAAAAGAACAAGAATTAGTAAAACAACCTTAAATACGTGCATAATGGATTACCCTATTAAATTGAGGTAAATAATTTAGCTCATCACTTAATTGAAAAGCAACAAGGGATCAGTCCCCTTTTGGATAAAGAATTTCACCCCACCTCGTTGTTAGAGATTCAACCTGTGCTCTGGGAATGGTTAAAATATCTGATTCATCTATAAATCGTAACAGAAATCCATGCTTGGAACTGGAAATATAATCCACCTGAATTTTTTCTCCTGATTTTAAAACTAATCTATCCCATTCCATTATCGGGATAAACCCAGGGCCGGAAAACGTAATTCGATTCAATCTCAGCTCTTCCATAGTAACAAACACTTCCTGCAAAATATTCCCTCTTTGAGGCGGTATCCGATTATATAACCCTTCTTCAGGGACCATTTCCAGCCCTACGTGACTCACCTGTTCTCCATTTTTACCATATTCCCAAATTTTACAGGATTGCTTTAAAAAGTTATGTCTTAATTCAAATCGTCTTACAACTCTGTTATCAAGAATGGATACCCAGAGCTCCTGAGTCAGCAGACCATGGTGATTATAACGAAACGATATGGAACCATAATAAACCCCGTTTACTGTCTTAAACAGAATTTCTTTGATACTCCCAGATTTATCCAAAAGAAATTCGCTTTCCTGTCCCATAAATGATAAAATTTCTGATTCTGGAAAATAGTAGTTTCGAAATTCCAAGCTCCAGGGTTCAGTTTCTCCATAACGAAATACGTTGGTTATTTTTCCAACGAAATCGATACGGGATTTCCCCATTAACGCACCATCCTGATCATAAGATAATAATTCGCTTTTCACTGTCTCGCCATTTCTAGAGATCCAGTTTTTATAAATGGGCATTCGTTTTTCGTTGTAAGAAACTGCCAGATGATCAGAACTGAACCGTTCCATTTTTGGCAGGGCAGTTCCAGCAATAAAATCCTTTTCCGTCCGAAAATATTGTAAATAGGATACTGTACTCTGGGGCAAACAAAAATTGACGGCAAAAAGAAAATAGAATAATTTTCGCATCATAAATCAGGGGATAGGATTCAAATTTTCATCAAGCTGATTGGACAAACGATACCGGAAAATGCTGGATGAAGGTGTATCACAAATATAGAT
>CAJWIT010000061.1 GCA_913041945.1 uncultured Fidelibacterota bacterium | reverse complement strand
TTTATTTACTTAATTAACGTGGAGAAACTCATGAAAAGAATAACGTTAATACTGATGTTATTGATACCCGCATTTCTTTTGTCACAAACGTCTGGGAAATTGAGTGGTATAGTTAGCTCTGATGGAGAGCCGCTTGTTGGTGCGAACATTCTAATTAGTGGCACATCCTACGGTGCGGCGTCAGACGTCTCCGGACAATATTATCTTGTGGATGTACCTGTGGGTACCTATACTGTAGAAGCACAATACATCGGTTATAAAAAACTCGCGATTGGGGCTGTTCGTGTAAATGCGAACTTAACTACGGAGTTGAATTTCAATCTTGAAGTCGCTGCTGTGGAGGGGGAAGAAATTTCTGTCACCGCGGAACGACCATTGATTCAGAAGAATGCTACAAACAGTACTGCTATTATAGATCAAGAAGTAGTTAAGGCATTACCTATACGTAACGTTGGTGATATTGTTGCGCTTCAGGCGGGGGCTGTGGGTGGAAACATTCGTGGTAGCAGATCAACAGATAATGCCTATTATGTTGATGGTGTCTTAATGAAAAACGATTGGTCGGGGGGCAACTTGGTTGCATCCCTTTCCCAAAAAAGTATGCAGGAAATTGCATTTCAGGCAGGTGGTTTTTCCGCAGAATACGGTGGTGCAAATGGGGGCGTTGTTAATGTTGCCACTAATTCTGGCGGTGAAAAAATCTCCGGTTCCGTCGAATATTTATCTGATTTAGGTTCGACATCTCCCGGTACCGATCCAAATGCATTGTATAGTTATGGCAAAAACCTTGTTAATATTAGTGTTGGCGGCCCCATTACAAATAATATTCGATTTTTTACAATGATTGAACAGGATAAAACTGACGATGCTTCACCATCGTTTACGCCGGTTCCTTTTATGGATCGAGAACTTATGACTCAAGCCCAATTCGTATCCAATGGATATGATACTCTTTATACATGGGAAAAAGGAGATTATCCTTCTGACATTTTACATTACGAGCGGATTATTCGCGACAACCAAACGAATAGTGATAGTTTAACTGCCGGTGTCGCAAGTTATGACACCACCCATATTTTAGGGTCTAACTATCGTCGTCTTTACGGCAAAAAACGATCGGGTTCAAATCAAAAAACAACGTTAACAGGGAACTTGCTGATGGATTTCCGCCCGTTCCGCTTTAAGCTTGGCTTTGCTCGCTATGATTACACATCAAATCCGTATTCCCATGGCAGTCATGCGTTGAACTGGGACGCAAACAGCTACCAGTACGAATCGCTGAATAATGTCTTTTACTTAAACGCCACCATGAGTTTGAGCCCAAAGTCTTATGTAAAAGCGATTGCGAGTTTAAGCAACTACTCCCAGCAGTATTTTAATAATAATTTCACGCCGGGGACAAAGGATGATGCGAGGACATCTGACTTTGAAAAGTACGGTGTTCGGACTACGACTGCAGACAGTTATAACTACTACCTGCGCGATCATGGTAAAAACCCACTTTCTATGCAGGACATGGTATATAAAACCAATTATGGGACCCAGCGCAGTAGCTATACGCAGTCATTTCAAGACCGTACAGGCTTACGGTTGGATTATTTAAATCAAGTAGGCGTTCATGAGGTGAAAGCCGGATTTGAGTATTACAATACGCAACTCAATCGCTATGCCATTTCTCAGGCGTTTGAAATTGCTCAAAAATCAGGTCTATTGGACGTTAACCATGACGGGAGTGTGAGTACAGCAGAAGTTGGTGACCAAAATAACGATGGTTCCATCAATACAGCAGATTATGATCTCTGGCGCTTTTATACCTACCGCAATGCTTATGTAGATAACCTAGGGTATGATATTTTTGGTGAAAAAACATCTGACTATGGTTTCGATAAACATGGATCGTCACCTGGAAAATCCGTCACCAATCGTTTTTATGTTCAAGACAAAATTGAGCTGAAAGATGTTGTTGTGCAAGTTGGGCTCGCTTTTGAATCGTGGAATCCAAACACTATGGCCCCCGATTCAGATGGCGATGGTGTGGGTGATGCAGAAGGGTTTCGCAATATACACCTCAAAACAGGTCGGATTGACAAATCAGGGTCGCAGACAGGTTCCTTGAAATGGGAAAAGGTCGCCACTCATAGCGCCATCCTTCCTCGGGTAGGTTTCTCATTTCCAGTGACAGATCGTACTGTTTTTCGGGCAAATTATGGAACTTACATGCAGGCCCCGGCCCTATCTTATGTTTACCTAACTGATAGCGGATTAACTGCGAACGCGACCCAGGGAAATATGACAGTGTCAGAAAACCCGGCCATTAAGCCTGAGCGATCAACGCAATACGAAGTTGGGGTTGCACAGCAAATTGGAGAATATGCCGCAGTAGAAATCACTGGTTTCTATAAAGAATCACGTGACTACCTCATGATGAAAAACCATGAAGAGATCGATGGGCAATCGGCGTTAATGAATGGTGCAAAAACAAATTGGGCTCAATATATGAATGGAGATTATGGTACTACCCAAGGGTTTACAGCAAGTTTGTCAATGCGTAGGATAAATGGCGTTTTGGCTCAGGTTAACTATTCATACATGACAGCACGCGGTACAGGTTCTTCTCCCGGCCAGAACTTTACCATAGCTTGGATTGGTGGTACTTACCCAGTTACAATTAACAGGTTAGATTTTGACCAGCGACATACTGGGAATGTTGTTCTGGATTACAGAAATCCATTAGGGTTTGGCGTGAATGCAGTTTATACCTTTGGGAGTGGTCAGGCCTATACGCCATCCGTTTCCCAAAGCGAAGTATTTGGCCGTGGTTGGGGGATTCCTACAGCAGCCATTAATTCAGGTTCGAAACCATGGACTGCTCGGATGGATTTAAGAGCAGACTATAATCTGAACGTCGGCGGCACCGATCTCAGTGTGTATCTCTTAGTGAAAAATGCACTAAACAGAGAAAATGTTTACTCTGTTTATGAAGGAAGCGGACAAGTGGCAAACGATGCCTGGCTGGAAACAGCAGAGGGCAAAACTTGGATAAAAGGTCAAGAAAACGAATTTCCTGCAATTTCCAAGGCCAATGGTGGCCCTGGCGCAGAACAGCTTTACCTTGATCGTCTCGCGACCCCCGGACGTTGGGGAACACCCCGTACCATTCGGTTTGGCATCCAGGTTAGTATTTAAATTAAACGAAGGTGAAAAAAATGAAAGTTTTAAAAAATTTCGCAATAATTCTATTATCGGTCAGCATAGCGATGCCGGTTTTTGCAGGGGATAAAAAGGGGAAAATAAAATTCCCTTCCCTTAATAAATCATTTGTGGAAGTCACGGGTGAGTTTGATGGTAATCGTGTTAGAAATGACATGGAAAACAATGGACTAATCGTGTCTGATTTTTCCGGTCACTCCGGCATGGAATGGCCGAAAGAGAACCATACGTATTCCGTGTATGCTTCTTCGATCTGGTTTGCAGGAAAAGTAAATGGTGAAATTCGTACAGCTGCTGGGGATTATTCTGCTGAAATGATGCCGGGCCCTTGGGGGTCAGATCCCGGTGCTGCTGCACATAAGTTTTACAAAGTAAACAAAGCTGATTTGGCAAATCCATTAAGTAGTGACGATTTCCAAAATTGGCCTGTTGAATTAGGAGCACCTTGGGTGGATGTGGATGGCGATGGCGTTTATTCCCCATTACCAATTGGTCCCGATCACCCAGAGTTTGTCGGTGACCAAGTAATGTGGTATGTCACCAATGACGGCGCACCGGGAACGCATGGCCTTTTTGGTACACTTCCTCTTGGGTTAGAGGTTCAGTTTACCATGTTTGGATTTGATCGTCCTGATGTTTTTGGCGATATGATGTTTTTCAAAGGTTTGGCAATTAACAAAGGTGGCAATACAATTGAGGATATGTTCATTGGTCTCTGGTCCGACCCGGACTTAGGTGATGCGGGTGATGATTTTGTTGGTTGTGACACAACGCTAAGTCTTGGTTTTTGCTGGAACGATGGTGTTGATTCTGAGTACGCCAATTATTCCGGAGGAACTCCAGCTTTAGGATATGATTTTTTCCAGGGTCCAATTGTAGAATCTGCAGGAGATACAGCCCTGTTCATGGGACAAAAGAAACCTGGGTATAAAAATCTGCCCATGTCTTCTTTTGTTAAATACATTAACCCTGACCCAGTGTATTTTGACCCGAATGATGCCGCCGAAGTATACAACTATATGTTAGGATTACGGGCGGATGGTACACCTTTCCCAGATGAGGTTAGCGGTGGGTCTAGGTTTGTTCATCCTGGCGATCCTGCATCAGATACGGGTCCAACTGATACGGAGTATGTTGACTCTGATGTTCATGCTTCCAGTGACCGTCGGTTTGTTATGAATGCTGGTCCGTTCACCATGGCCCCAGGGGATTCCCAGGAAGTGGTATTTGGTATTATGCATGCAGCCGCAGGATCTGCTAAAAAATCAGTTACATACTTGAGACAAGTAGATGCGCTTGCACAACTTGCTTATGATATACAGTTTGCGCTTCCAGCGTCTCCTGCGGCACCGACTGTAACAGCAACAACATTACCGGAAGAAATCATTTTCACATGGGATGATGCTTCTGAGTCATATTATATCGAAGATGTTATTGACAAAGTTCCCGTAGCATCAGCGTTTGATACAACTTTTGGAACAGGATATTTCAGCGCAGGTGAATTAGCCGGATTATTAGATGGATATACTGTGTTAGATACATCTTATGCCAATGCAGACAGTTCGGTGATTTATACAGTACAATATGTAGCAGCGATTGATACATCCTTTCTGGGTGAAAACACATTTTTCAAATTTGAAGGATACAATGTTTATCAATTAGAAACGACTTCAGGTGCAGGTGCAAAAAAACTAATTGCAACCTATGATCTGAAAAATGGTATCACAGAAATATATGATAATGTCTTTAGTGCCTCCTTGGGTGAAGTCATAAACATACGAACCCAATTTGGTTCGGACTCGGGGATTAAACGCTCTTTGGCAGTCTCGAAGGATGCTCTGAATGATGGAATTCCCTTAAAAACAAATCGTGAATACTATTTTGCGGTAACCTCCTATGGGTATAACCCCTTTGGAATTCCAAAAACACTGGAAAGCCCTCTGTCCATAATGGCGCTCCGGCCTCAGTATCCAGAAGGTGTATTGACTGACTCGCTTACAGCTTCGGGCACAGTGGGTACAGCGACTCACACCAGCGGTGCATCGGATGGCAGTGTAAATGCATCAGTAGTTGTTTCTACAGCCATTACTGGAGAAGATTATGTGGTCACTTTTAGCGATACTCTTCCCGATGGGTCAAAGGTGATAAATTGGTCTGTTACTAGTGGTGGAACTGTTGTTAGTCCCAACAATACAATCCAAGGTGGTTTAGACTTTGCCACAGCAAAACCTGTGGGGACAGGAGCAAATCCAATTATTGATGGACTGCTGTTTGAAGTTAATGGGCCGCCATTAGAGTTCAAAGATTTTCGGTTAGTTGCCAATGCAGCGGGTGCTGTAGATCCAGCAGCTCGCGCAAGTGCAAGCTGGCGAGGATATCCTTCCTTGTCTGATCCTGGTGGGAATTATCCCGGCGACCAAATGTCTTTATCTTCTTCTTGGTGGTTTCTTGCTACTAATTCAACATCAAATTATGCCTACGAAAAGTTTATTGGGTATGTCACTCGATATTCTGGTGGCTATGGAAATCCTGATGGTGGAATTGGTGCACTCATCCCTGATGACTTTGAATTTCGCTTTACTGAAAAGGGGAGTAAAATGTTTGATTGGTGGGGAACCGAATTATTATCAGACAGCCCATTAGAAATATGGAATATTGGTGATATTACAGATCCGTCTGATGATTTCCAGATGTTTGCAATTTTTCTTGATGCCAATGGCAATGGCGTTTGGGATTTGCAACAAGTAGATAGCCCAATGTCTGGCGCTTCGAATGATCCCATGACAGAAGGACTTTATATAGTGGAACATATGGACAGAGCACCAGGAACAGCTGGTTATGAAGCGCTCGTAGCAGCTTTTACGGCGGATCCTATGCATGGCGGTAATTATCCATGGGCATCCGGACCTGGCTTACCTCTTGCCGGGGCAGGACAAACTTCACGCGCCATGATGATGAATATTGCATTTATCGATTGGAATGGTGGTGATGTAACAGCTGACCCATGGGTCACAAAATCACCATATCCTGAAACGGGATCAGTTTTCCAAATGATAACGACAAAACCCAATAGCGCTTCTGATGTGTTTACACTTCAGACAGGGGATATGAAACCACAAGCAAAAACAGTTGCAGTTTCAGATGTAAGCGTATGGCCCAATCCATACTTTGGTTATAATCCGGAAGAAAGAAATCCTGTAGACCAACAAATGCATTTCACACATCTGCCTGAATCAGGTAGTTGGAAAATTCGCATTTTTGATTTGGCTGGAAACCACGTTCGTACAATTGATGGATCAAACGATGGCGATGGATCTCAATTCTCTGTATGGGATTTGAGAAATGATTTCGGAGTTCCTGTCGCGAGTGGTATGTATTTAGCGCATGTGGAATCCGGTAGTGAATCAAAAATTCTTAAATTGGCAGTTGTTCAGCCTGAACAACGCCTGGATCGATATTAAACGAAGATAGTGAGGAAGTAATAATCATGAAAAATACTACAATAAAGGTCTTCCTAAGCAGTGTCTTCCTAATAGGCGCATTATCAGCTGGGACGATTAAATCTCAAGGACAAGCAGGAGCAACCCAGCTCCTCATTCCTGTCGGTGCCTTATCCATAGCCACTTCTGGAGCCAATGGTGCGACAGTTTTGGGTGTAGATGCACTCTATCTTAACCCCGCTGGTATTGCGGGATTTATAGGGGGATTTCAAGGAACCGCTTCAACAATGAGTTATATAGGAAATATTGATATTTCCAATGCAGGGTTTGTTACGAATCTAGGAGCAAGCGGCTCATTTGGTATTTCTGTAAAATCTCTAGACTTTGGAGATATTCCAGTTACGACAGCTCAGGCGACTGAAGGAACCGGTGAAATGTTTTCACCTAATTTTCAGACAGTCACGGCAACATATGCAAAATCATTTGCAGATCGGGTTCGTTTTGGTGCCTCATTGAAACTAATTTCTGAACAAATCATAAATACAAAAGCAAGTGGTACTGCCATTGATATGGGTGTCCAATATCGATTTGCAAATTACCCACTCGCTATTGGTGTTACGCTGAGCAATCTTGGTAATCGCATGGAGTATGAGGGATCAGACTTAGAACAGACCTTAACGCCTTCGGAATCCCAGTCTGGATCAAGCGTAGAACGATTCCGGGTGAAAAGTGAAGCCTTTGATTTGCCGGCAAAACTGAATGTGTCGCTAAATTATGCTGCTATGGATGGATTGAATCTTATGTGGGCCTTTACAAATAATTCATTTTCAGCAAATACACAAAGTTTTGCTGCTAAGTATTCATTTGGACCCGCATGGGTGGCTGGTGGAATGGAATCCCGTTTAGTTGGAGATTCCAAACCATCAGAAATTTCAAAGGATAATTGGAGTGAGGCCGAATCTGAAGCTAAAAATAATCTTTTTGGCGCAACATTTGGTGCTGGTGTGACTGTTCCGGTTGGTGGTATGAAACTAGGTATTTCGTATTCAATGCGGTCACTTGCGCGATATTTTGAATCAAATCAAGTCATGCAGTTATCTGTAGAGTTTTAGAAAAAAACAAAAACAAATTATCAGATAAAAAAGGCCCTGTGTTTACAGGGCCTTTTTTATCTATTCAATAGTTATTTAAAAATGGAATTTAATAGAGGATAAAGTTTTTCGTAGGGCAAGTTCTGCCCAAAGTAATATTCGCCCTTAGCGTCTTGTAATATCAATTCCCAGTGGAGGTGAGATTCTTCTTGCGTCCCCATTGTGCTGGGTTTTGTCCCCGTATTGCCGGATTGGGCAAAAACATCTCCTCGTTTTAGTTTATATCCCGGTTTTATTTTTTTGTTTATATGGGATAAATGCGCATAAATGGTAATCGCACGAAATCCCGGAAAAAGATCGAACCCATGATCGATAAAGACAGCTTTCCCTAGTAAAATATTATTAAAAATATCGGAAGGTGTGCGACCTAATGTTGTAGCTCTTTTTAAAACGTCAACTCTGAATTCTGCAGGTATTTCCTTGTAATTTAAATCAGAACGTGAAATTATGCCATCTGCAACAGCCCTAACGGGTGTTCCCCAATTAGAGAAAAAGTCAATACCACGATGAACACCTGAACGATAAGCTCTGGGGGCATTTGGCAACCGTGAAGCTTTTTTAGGAATATACAGCCCTTCACACGGAAGCATTAATAAGGTTTTGGGAATTAATAAAGAAAAATCGGGAATATTACCGCCCCTATCAAATAATGGTTCCATAGGCGCACCCACCCCTATTTTTGATAAACTATAGCGAATTTGGGGTAATACAACGCTTGTGTCTACAGAATAGGTAATCACGGACCTGTTCTTTTTGTTTTCTATATGGGTTAAGGAAGGATATAACATTTTGTTCGTTAGGGTTTCAGTAAGATAATCACCTAACATTGTGCGCGTTGAATCATGTAATTCTGGTTGGATACTATTGAGAAACGTTTCCCATGAAATAGGTTGTTGTGCAATTTTGGATAATGAATCCAATCCTATGAGTAATGGATCAATGGTAAGTATAGTAGAATAACCATCATCGGATTTGACAATAGAAGGGGTGATAATTTCAACCGCCAAATCCTCTTTAGAAATATTTGGATTCATTGGTGGGGTACAGGCGATAATTCCCCATATAAGTAAAAATAAAATTTGTTTCACCGATTTAACTCAGGTTTGTAATTGCGTCAATCCCATCAATATATATTTGATCAGGTGGACCGATAATAGTTGAATGGCAAATATCGGAGAAGATTGATGATGTCTCATCTAAATCATCAAACCCATTTGAAAAGAGCAATTGAATTG
>CAJWIT010000060.1 GCA_913041945.1 uncultured Fidelibacterota bacterium | reverse complement strand
ATAAACGAATGGAGAATTCATTTTCCGTAATATATCTCTCCGGCCACGTGGTTGTTCCAAAGAGATCCTTCAGGGAAAGACTAACACTGAGTTGAGGATTAATATCTGCAACAACACCCAAATCCAGGCTGAAACCAGTACCCAGCGCAGGTGCCGGCGAATCCAGATCAAAATTAGTGAGTATTGTTGTTTTTCCTTCAATGAGAACACTGTCAGGAGTGGTTATTACCTCCAACCGGTCTGCATCCACATGAATATCTGTAAAACCGACCAAAAGATTCAGGCCTGCACCGGCGTAAAACCGGTCAACAATATTTTTCAACTGAGGAAACTCTAGCTGCCGTCCGTAATCCATGGAAATCGGGGAAGCTGCCAGCAGGCTCAGATGTAAAGCTGAAAGATCCTTCGGCTGTTCAAATTTTACACCCCCAAAGAGTACATCCATTACAGCAGGGGGCAAATTACCACTGCCCAATACTTTTGGCTGTAAAATTGATAATCCAAAATTGCCCAGTGTAAAACTCATAGAATTTATTTCGGCCGCCATGTTAATATTCCAATTATCAGCCGGGAATACGGATAAAAAGTCATCTTTCTTTCCAGGGTCACGGAGATCAAGCCCCCCAAACAGTTGATTGTTGATCCAGTCGGGATAGATGGCATTATTGCTGGCATATAACCCGGCACCCGCCAAGGTTAACGTAAAATATGGTATTTGATCAGGCTCTTCTAGTGGGCGATTTCTTGTCACGATCCAGGCATCTTTGAAACCACTTCCAATCACTATTTCTAGAAAGGCATCAACAGTATCCCTGTTATGAAAATCACCTACCCGTAATTTGTATAATGAATCAATCTTAGTAATAGCCCAGGGGATATTCTTGCCAAACTGGTGATAAAAGGTTTTTTTTGTCTCTTTCACGCGTTTCTTACTTGGGTTAGCAATGAGCTGAACTGAATAATAATTCTGAGTGAGATCTGCGGATGCAGAAACTGTATCTTTTTCCATCAGTCCTAAAGTGTCAAGCTTTCCGTCTTCCGCAGCACCAAAGATGATTGGTTTGCCATAATATCCAAGGCTAGCGGGATTTAAACCCAAGGCATCATTATCTATTGTCCGGGTCAAATAAGCACCGGCAGTTGCTGTCTGGATCGGGTTGGTATCCGTCACTCCTCCCGCCAGGAGAGACCCGGTGATCAGCGCAGACAGGTAAATAGATCTCATTCGTCATCCCCGGCCAGTTCAGGGCCGTCTATTAAATATTGAAAAGCCCCATACAAAAGAATTTTTAGGGAATCCGTTGATAAAAACTGTGCCTGAGTTCCTAATAATTGAATATCGCTTTTGACATATAATAGATCTCTTCCAAGTAGATCGAGTTTCTCTTCGTCTAACCTAATAGAATCTGTCTTAACAGTATCCGGTTCTATGGCCAGAGTAAATAAAGTATCCGCAAAACTGGTGGTATCTGTGTCCAGCAACACGGTAACATTGGCACCAAATTCAAACTCATTCATATAATCGAGATAGAGGGTTGCTTCCTCAATCTGTTCCACTTCGATTTTGTCCAAGGATTGCGGGTCGCCCTCAATCCTGCTGGAGTCATCAATGGTGAAAACAAGGGGTGCCGCCACCACCATTTTACCACTCAAGGTATCTGTTGTAGTGACAGTACCAACAGTATCCAAGGAACCTACCTCTGCCTGCCCTGTAGCCGTTATCCGGTTAGGAAGAATGTTTATCAAATGCTGGGCACTGTCGATGGATACAATTGGATTATTAATAATGTTGACATGATCCACCCACTTCACTGCTGAGTCCCCTGTCTCATCATTATAGGAGACTATTTGAAGGTCTAGGTAAACTGGAAGTGAAATGTTGGAAGTGAAATTCAGATCCATTAGAACCTTGGTAAATTCGAGATCCTCTACCTCATCAGGCAGGTCAATTTCCTGTTCCACCAGATCGATTTCTACAGTGACAGGATTTATAGAACCCGTGATGGATTCAAAGGAAATATTACTTAAATCCACTTCAACTCCAATTGAATCACCAAAGGTGATGGTCATTAAAACATTATCTGGTAAACTAATCCTAGAAATGTAATGAACTTTTTGGGTATCTGCTTCCGTCGGTAATTCCAAGGTATATCCGCTCAAATCAATCATGATATCCGTCTCACCTTCATTTATGGAAAATGCCGTATCCAATACATCATCCCCCTTTAAAAATTCATCAATTTGGAAGAAAATATTTGCATTAATACCGATATTATTTTGTATCGATAAATTCAATTCCCCAGATCTCAATGCTGCCGTTTTGACCTTAGTGGAGTCATCTAATGCAACATCACTGGAATCAACCATTGCATCCTGTGATAAATATCCAGTGAATTCTGAAAAACTGATATCTTCATTTTCATTAGCTCCCTCCAGACGAATGCTGACCACGATACTGTCCTCCGAAGTAACCGGAATCCACTCATTGCCTGTGTCAACCGTAAGAACGCTGTAACTGTAGTTCACAAACTGGCTATCAGCTTCCATAACTAAGGAGTAGTCAGACATGCTGGTCGAATCCAGGATATCTGCTGTATTCCCCTGAATCTCCAGACTGGTTTGAAAAGCAGCACCTGAGGAAGTCTCAAGGGAAGAAATGACAATACTCAATTCGCTGCTAAGAGCCATATAATTGTCCACTTCAATGATCAAATTACCAGACTGAATGGTGGCCCGGACCACCTTATTGGAATCCGGCTCCAGGGTGATACTGCCCTCTTCCTCAATCGATTGCTGCGGGATCCTGGCTGTGGCAGCTGTTACTTCCATTCCCGAACCCCCAATGGTCACCTGGAAGCTGGAATTTTTGGCTTCTTCATCAATCGTAATCTCAACACCGGATGTTCCCTGACAGTCACCCGATACCTGTACCAGGATATTGCCCGGCAGTGTCACACCGGATAGATCCATCGTTTCGACAGCACTGCCACCATTGGCCACAATAGTACTGTCAAACTGGATTGTTGCACCTGGAATATTTGTGGTATCTGATTCATTCACCTGCCGCAGTTGAACAATCACTGGTGGCCCCAAGGGGATAACCATATTGTTTTCAATGGTGATCTGAAGTTCCCCACCGGAAAATTCTGCGTACCCGAAATCATTAAATGTAAAAGAATTCGTAACCGGTTCAAGCTCAAATGATGGTATATCCATTTCGGTACCATCTGGTATAGAACCCAGGTCTGGGTAAATACTTGAAAAAGTATATGGTTCAGTACCTAAAGGTTCGATATCATTAAGTGTGATTACACCCACTTCTGACGATACTATTTTTTCAATTGGTTCTACAGTTACATCATCTACATTTTGTGAAAAACTCGTGCTGATATCATTAATCTCCAGCTGATCACCTACTTCCACCTTTTCAATTTTGATTTCTTTTCTGTAAACGAAGATAGAATCACTGGCACCCCCGTCATCAAAATACTGATCCAAGCCCTCAATGGAGATGAGGGAATCCTCCAGGAAAGTATCCAGGTCGATCCTGGTCTGGATAATCGGAATTTCAATCGTTGTTGACCAGACCGGAAGCTTATCCTTATCTGGTGAATCCAGTGTACAACCGAACAATAATATTGCAAGAAAAATAAACAAGTGCTTTGTCATCGCCCAGCGAAAATTAATGTGATTGGTTAAGAATAATTGGAATACTTTTCTTTTTTGTGCAATCATTACATAGAAATGTAATGATATTTATTATTATAAAAAAAATATCGTATCTATTACCTTCATAATTTGGTATAAATGTTACGATTCTGTCCTATGCAGACTCTGATTCATTACTTCAACAAGACCATCTTCCTTGTCTGCACAAACTCTCCAGCACGAATCTGGTAGAGGTATACTCCTGCACTTACAACTCTGCCATGCATGTCTGTAGCATTCCATTGAACAGACTTGTAGCCTCCTTCCTGGATGGTGTTAACAAGTTGGGTTACCACCCTGCCCATCAGGTCGTAAATCGTGAGTGTAACCTGTGCCTGTTCTGGGAGGTCGTATCTGAGGCTTGTGATTGGGTTGAAGGGATTTGGATAAGCGGAATGTAAGACAAATTTTTGCGGAATTGTGGTAGATTGTGATTTTCTCAATATCAATTTTTCAATATCGGAATCCAAAGTGATTTTTTTCTTACCATTCATTGGGATTGCCGCACTCCACTTCGTTTCGTTCGAAATTACAGGGACTAACTCCCAAACCTCACCATCTTTTATATTACAGTCAAACGTAAGTGGATTGCCATCACTCATTACTTCAATTACACATTCGTCTGAAGAGCAGAGTTTGGCGTCATCGGAAAAGCGGATATCAAAAGCCCCTGAGGGAGGTTTAGGAGGTAAGCTGTAGCTCAGTTTTTCTCTGGCTGACAGTTCAATACCAAAGTATAAGTCCGTACTATTTACGGTGAAGCTGTTCGCTTTAGCTTTACGACTAAAATCCCTTGGTGCAGTTTTCGCTAATGCTCCGCTGGTTAAGGTAATATCTCCAGCCTGGAATGCACGGAGCCAGTAGCCGTAGCCTGGAACAATTATATCTGTTTCTACATATCCTTCATTGAAGCCGTACAGAGTACCTGGAACTAAAACACTGTCTGGATCAGAAACAGAATAGATGGATACATCTCCTGACAGCCCAGAAACAAGGTTCCAGTCTTCATTTAAACTGAGAGTAAGTTCATTTATTGGTGTTCCATCAATGGCGGTACTGCCAGCATTTGCAAATCGTAACCAGTACCCCTCGCCTGGGGCAAGGTCAGATCCAGATATGTATCCATCATCAAAAGAGTATAATGTTCCCTCTATTGACTCAGGGAATAAAAAACCGTACGAAGCATCTTCAACCTCAAGGGGCAAACCGACTAGGTTCCAGTCCACCTGGTGGAAAATTTCAATCGAAATCGCTGAGGTGTAATCCGATTCAAAGACTCCCATATCGACTATCGCATCACCATCTCCATTGCCATCCCATATTCGCTGGAAACCATCCAGGTCGGTTTCTGACACGACAGCGGAATTATCCCCTGTATCGACGCAGGGTGAATCAAATACCAGATGAAGATCTCTCTCCTGGGGATCAACAAAATCAGGTGCGGAACTGATATTCCCTTCACCCTGCCAGCCACCTTCGATGCACGAATAAGAGACCTGGACACGATGATCATCCGGATCCATATTCAGTGCCTGATTATCGTAGAAAACAATCGTATTTTCAATGATCATTGATTCAAATGATGCGCTTGCGATAATCCCTGTTTCTGCATTATAAGCAATTGTAGAGTTCACAACATGCACATCACCATAATTGCTTGCCACTATTCCAAAGCTGGAATTGTCAACAATCAGGCAATCAAAAATATTGATTTTCCCATATGTGCACAGCCCGCCTCCTATCGCTGCAGAGTTCCCCGATATGATCGAATGGGTCAACACTGCAGCACTGTCACTAGAGCAATAAAAACCTCCGCCGCGAACTTCAGAAACATTATTTTGGATTACACAATGATCAATAGTCGGCTCAGCGCTGTCACCAATGTAAACACCTCCGCCGCTTGCTGTAGCATAACCCCCCTGGATTGTAAATCCTACTATATGCGGAAACCATTGAGCTCCTCCACTATTGAACGTGACCACCGTTCCACTTTGATTACCATCGATCACGGTTTGAGAAATATAGCCGGTATCACCTGTAACAAGGTAAATTGAACCAATGGTAATACTGATGCTGCTGAGACTGATATTTTCCACATAGGTGCCGGGGTGGACCAAAATTGTATCGCCATCAGCGGACACAAGAATTCCATACTGAATTGTGGCAAATGGATTCGCTATCGAACCGTCTCCCTCTTCATCTGAACCGGTGGTCGATATATACAGAATATTCTCTGAAAACGGAAGATACGTGGCAGTAATATAATTTGCCTTTGTTTTAATTGCAGATGCCCCGCTGGCGTCCGTCACTGCTAAGCTCACTGTATAGACACCCTCATCCTCATAGATGTGAACTGGATTCTGTTCTATGCTTTCATCACCATCACCAAAATCCCAGTGAAAACCAGTTACCTCATAATCCTCAGGTATGGATTCATCAGTAAAACTCACTTCAAGAGGAGGATTCCCAAAGACCGGGGTTCCAGAAAAATCCGATACCAGTCCAGTAGCATGAATAAAATCCTCTTTCGTTTCAGTAGATGATAATCCATATTCATCAGTTACCGTGAGGCTCACTGTGTACATACCTCCCTCTTCATAAACATAGGTGGGATTCTGTTCCGTACTTTCACCTCCATCACCAAAGCTCCAGTCGTATTCCACAATTTGGCTGGATCCTTCGCTCGACATATCGCTGAATGTCACAGTTAAAGGATAATCACCAATCACTGGCTCTCCAGTAAAATCTGCTGTTGGTCCCTCTTCAAATGCCGCTAAAAATGCAAGCTTGGTACCCTGGAGGATTTCTTTTGTATCCAAATCCTGGATAAAGGCTACAAACTCAATATGCTGCCAGACCCAGGTATCCTCCAAAACAAACGATAAAAGGACATTTTGAGTATTACTGTCTGTGAAATCTAAAGGTGCTCCATTTTCATCCGGACTCATTAACCTCTCTACAAAATTAAGCTCTGTCTGCCCCTGCCAATTCTCAGGAATTTCAGATTCTGTAGCTACAAAGTGAAGCACAATATTTTCACTGGATGTTTCTGCTACCTTCTCAACAGTTATAGCAGCAAAAAATCCCTGGCCGGTATCATCTATGTTTAAAGTGATAACAAAAGAAGACGGAATAGATTTTCTCAGTTCATATATTGGCAGATAGGCTGAATACATGCTATTGGATTGGCTCCCGCCGACATAGGATTCTACACCATCAAATATGGCCGTGGGGAAACCCGTTATACCATAATAATCTATTCTGCTGTCACTATAATCATTGGTGTAATCATCTCCGTTATGATATTCAATTACTGCAACATCATGGCCATTTTCAATCAAATCATCCGCACCCATTGCAGCACCAGGACAAAACTGGCACCAGGTACCTGTACCTATTTCAAGCACTACCATGTCCCTTTCTACTTGTTGAGAACAAATTGGTACACAGAATGCCAACACGAACAAAACACGAAATGATCTCATAAATATACTCTCTTCATCCCTACAATTTCCCCAGAAGAATCAATTTGGAATAGTAATCAGCAGGTTATATGCAAAACAGCATTGGTTCCTGTACCTGCTGTTGCCAGATAATCGCACGCTTCTGCTGTTTTCATGATTTTCAACTCAATTCCCCTCTTTTTTGCTTCTGCTTTCATATCATCGGTAACAGGAAGACTACTATAAAATCCCGTTCCTATCACCAATTCAGTGCAGTTCCATGGGATATTTTCTGATGGTGTCAGAGGCGTATGTCCAAAATGTGCTTTGTGCTCCTTGCTTTTGCCTTTTTCTCTTTTCATAATATTGCCCCTATCCACTACCACATCCCTGTTGTATAGTTCTCCGTCAATTTCAATTCTTCCGAATGTTGCATAATGATATTTCATTTTGTACTCCTTTATTTGAGCAAGAGACGGTTCATTTTGACTTCCTCTAGTTAAACGAATTCGATGTTAACAGGTTGAATTTCTGGGTGTTCCACCAATGCTCAAAGTTAACTTTAAATGATATTAAAATTTTATTTATAAGTAAAAACTCCATATAGAAATATAAATAGAAAAAAGAAAAACAAAAAACCCAACCGAAGCCACAAACAAAAAAACCCCGCTAATACGGGGCTCCTTGCTTAAAAATTGTCTTTTTAATTTTCCCAGGGGAGTCAATTTGTAATAGATAGCTGTGTTTCCATTTTAATCTAATAATTCAGTAATGATTGGTTAGTGTCCTTCAATCCCTTTTACCGTTCCATCTTTGTTATAATAAGTCCATTTCCCATCTAACTCTCCATATTTACAGCTGCTTTCAAACTCTATCTGTCCATTCTCATACCATACAGTCAATTTCCCATCTAATTCCCCATCCTTGAGAGTCAATTCATTCTTTTTCTGTCTATTTTCAAACCAAGAAGTATATCCCTCTCCATTTTCTGATCGCTCCAAGTCTTCTTGAGTACGTTTCAATAAGCCTGATATCTCGTTAATACGAGCATCAACTTCTGCTCTCTGTTTCATCTCCTTAAGGGTCTTCTCCTTCTCAGCAGCAGCCTTCTCTGCAGCAACCTTCTCTGCAGCAACCTTCTCTGCAGAAGCCTTCTCTGCAGCAGCCTTTTTGAGTTTAGCTATTTCTGCAGCGGCCTTCTCTGTGGCAGCCTTCTCTGCGGCAGCTTTCTTTGCAGCAGCCTCTTTGAGTTTAGCTATTTCAGCAGCAGCCTTCTCTGCAGCAACCTTCAAAGCCGCCTTCTCTGCAGCAACCTTTTCTGCGGCAGCCTTCTTGAGTTTAGCTATTCTAGCAGCAGCTCTTTCTTTTTCAGCATTCAATTCTTCCTGTAGATTTTGAATTTCCAACTCGTATTCAGATTTTTTTACCTTCAAATGCTCTTCAACTTCTTCTTGAACCTCGGTTTTTGTTTCTGTTTCCAGTTCTTTTTTAATCTCTGCTTGTATTACTTTTTTTGTGGTTCCATCATCATTGTAATAAGTCCATTCCCCTAATAATTTATCATTACGACAGACTCCTTCCATCTTCTTCTGACCATTTTCATGCCAAAAAGTAAATTGACCGTCCTTTAGCCCTTTCTTGAAATTTCCTTCGATTTTTCTGTTTCCATTGGGCCACCACACTGACCAGCTTTGGTTTCTTTTCCCCTTATTGTGGAAATAATGACGTTCTTTCTCACCATTTTTATACCAGGAGATCCATTCCCCGTGCTCTTGTCCATCTTGGTAATAACAACCAAGTTTCTTTTGTCCATTTTTATGCCAAATAGTAAACTGACCGTCCTTTAGCCCCTCCTTGTAATTGCCTTCAATTTTTCTGTTGCCATTGGACCACCACGCTGACCAGGTTTGGTCTCTTTTACCTTC
>CAJWIT010000059.1 GCA_913041945.1 uncultured Fidelibacterota bacterium | reverse complement strand
GCTTTTGTATTTCAATTCTGCTTTGATCCTGATGTATCCGGTGCTTAGTCTGTTGTCTTTTGGGGAGCAGGGGTGGGCGATTGTGCTCTTAAACCTGCTTTATTATATGGACGGGGGATTTTTTCTGATCTTTGTACTGTTGGGGATTCATAGCCTCATACTAAGCAGGAAGTTGGAATAATAATGTACCCTGTCTGTCCGGTTGAAAGAATCTCAGTGAACTCTTTCGAAAATCGTTATTAATATTTAGGAGTGATTTTAATTCAATAAATTTTGATATGCTGGATATCTTTAGAATTAAGAAGTTGAGCCATCTTTCATTCGTAGATAAATCCGCATTGAGCATTTATCCCTGGAAGGACTGTAAACCAGGGAAAACATCTTCTGTTACATTGCCCCTGTTTGAGTCAAATATCGCAATTGTTTCATCTGCAGGCATGTATGTAAGAGAATTGCATGACACATTTGATCACACTATAAAAGGAGGGGATTGTTCTTATAGAGTTATACAGAGGAATATTGAGATCGATCAATTAATCGATGGTCATCGCAGCAGGTCTTTTGATCATTCTGGAATAAAAAAGAATCCATCAACAGGTATGCCAATTCCACAGCTAAAAAGCTTGGTAGAAGAAGGTTTTATTGGTTCTTTGAACCATCGGCATTTTTCTTTAATGGGTTCCATACTGGCGCCGTTAAGACTGATAAAATATACAATACCTGAGATTGTTGAGAAATTGGTCCGGGATAAGGTAAATGCAGTATTGTTGGTCCCGGTTTGACCCATGTGCCCCCAAACGGTCGGTTTGGTTCAAAAAGCATGTGAAGAGGTAGAAATTCAATGTGCAACAATCAGCATAATAGATGAACTCACTCAAAAATTACATATCAGGAGGTATCTAAGCGTTCCGTATGAACTTGGATATCCCCTAGGTGATCCTGATGATTTTACTCACCAAAAAGAAATTTGCAGAAAAGCGCTAAGTTTAATACAGTAAAAAAACGTTCTTTTGATGGTTTTCACAATGCGGGACAGGCAAGGGGAAAAAGGACTCTTTTGGCAGGTTATCCAGGATTTTGAATGTTTCTTTTAAAAGGATTCTTTTTTTATAAATTACATAATGAATTCAATCCATAAGAGACTGGAAGGTGGCGACCTCCGATCCATAGGAGAAGCGGATACAGTCGTTGAAGATCTGCATAAAGATCCTTCTTTATTTAATGAAGTGTTCGACTGCCTGTACAGTGATACACCAGGAGTAAGAATGCGTTCTGCCGATGTGATAGAAAAATTCACATCCAAACATCCTGAATACTTGAACCCATACAAAAATAAACTGCTGTATAAAGTATCAAGAATTAATCAGAAAGAAGTTCGTTGGCATGTATGCCAGATCATTCCAAGATTAGAACTGAATACAAAAGAGATTGACCAGGTATTTACGTTATTTAAAGAATACCTTGATGATAACAGCAGTATAGTAAAAACGTTTGCCGTGCAGGCACTTTTTGATCTTGCACAGCTCAATAAAAATTTAATGCCTGAAGTGACATCTATTATTAATGACTGCCTAAAAAATGGAAGTCCTGCAATGAAGAGCAGAGCGAAAAAATTGATGGATCAATTATTATGAAACAACAGATCAACTTATTTTGACAATGGAAAAACCTGTCAGATTACGCAACAAAGGGAAATATATAGTTATCTGCATTGCAGTTGTGATTTTATGCTTTGCTATAAAATCACTGAATGACGCTGGAGAATTTAAATCCCTTGTTCCTCATTTTGAAGGGGAGTGTGTATCCATTCCGGGTGTAATGGGAGCAGAAGACATTACGGTCCTGAAAAACGGGACAGCTGTTATATCCTGCGATGATAGATGGAAAACTCTGGCCGGCACTCCTGTTCAGGGTTCAATTTATGCCTATGATTTACAGCACACAGCCCCTCAGTTAATGGATCTTACGGCTGATGTGCAGTTTGAATTTCATCCCCACGGCATTTCCATATTTGAAAATGAAAACGGTGAAATCCGGCTGGCAGCCGTCAATCATACCCGCAGTGGGCATTATATTGAACTATTTGATCTGCGGAATGACGCATTGGTTCATAACAGAACAATTTCTGATTCGCTGCTTGTCAGTCCCAACGATCTGGTGATGGTCAATGAAAGCCAGATGTATGTGACCAATGATCATGGCAGTTCCACCGAATGGGGAAAAACGCTGGAAGAGTATCTGCAACTGGCAAATTCCAATGTAGTGTTCTATGATGGTCAAGACTTTACTGTTGTTGCCTCGGATTTAGCCTACGCCAATGGTATCAATATCAGCAGGGACGGAACTGTACTGTATGTGGCAGAGACTGTTGGGGAAAAGATCGCTCTGTTTACCAGAGATACTGACACAAATGAACTTATGTTCCAACAGTCGCTTTATATGGACTCCGGTATTGATAATATTGAGCTGGATTCCGAAGGAAATCTCTGGATTGGCTCACATCCCAAGTTATTGACCTTTACCAGGCATGCCAAGAATGCAGAAAAATTATCTCCGTCCCAGGTTTTCAAAGTATCAACTGTGGAAAATGATAAATATGCGGTTGAGGAAATATATCTTGATACTGGTGATGAACTATCTGGGTCAAGTGTTGCTTCAATCTATAAGAATACACTATTGATCGGATCTGTATTTGAGGACCATTTTCTGCAGTGCAGTATTGCCCGATAGAATGAGAACCCATATGTTTCAACAAATAACCCCATGCAAAAGCAGGATCAAATGAAATCAAAAGAGTCATTGTTTCAATTCGCCATTATACTGGCAGTGATCACGGTCGTTTACAATATTTTTGAAGGTGTTGCAGCGGTATATTTTGGCTTGGAAGATGAAACGCTGGCATTATTTGGATTTGGATTAGATTCATTTGTGGAGGTGATGTCCGGGATCGGAATCTGGCACATGGTATTGCGAATAAAAAGGAATGAGGATGAGCACAGGGATCATTTTGAAAAAGGAGCATTGAAGGTTACAGGGACGGCATTTTACCTGTTGACAACAGGGCTCATCATCACATCCATCTATAATTTAATCACAGGTTCTCACCCGGAAACAACATCCTGGGGCATTATTATTGCAGTATTATCCATTTTAGTTATGTGGTGGCTGATTCATAATAAGCGAAGAGTAGGAAACTCGTTGAATTCAAGTGCGATTATTGCTGATGCCAATTGTACAAAAGTCTGTATGCAACTGTCTTTTGTCTTATTGGTTGCCAGTCTTGGATATGAATTATTTGAGATTGGAAGCATCGATGCAATAGGTTCGCTCATCATTGCCGGGATTGCTTTTCGTGAGGGGAAAGAAGCGTTTGAGAAAGCAAAAAATCAAACGGGTTGTTGTGAGGAAGAGGCTGCAAAAGATGATCCTGAACAATTAATGAGTGATCGGGATAAAAATGATTTTGCTCCATAATGCTCTGCTCCGCAGGACAATATTATTTTTAATCCTGTGCACCTGTCTGTTTGCTGATAATAAATATCCTATAATTTTTGTTCATGGTTTCATGGGCTGGGGGCCGGATGAAATGGCTGGTTATAAATACTGGGGTGGCAAGAACGATATTACGAACTATCTAAAAGAACAGGGATTTGAAGTATATACAGCATCAGTGGGTCCAGTATCTTCGAATTGGGACAGGGCTGTGGAGTTGTTCTATCAGATCAAAGGCGGACAAGTTGATTATGGACAGGATCATGCCAAAACATATGGATTAATTCAAAAACCGGAAGCAAAGAACTTTCCAGGACTATATCCTGATTGGGACCAGAACCATCCAATACATATTATTGGGCATAGTATGGGAGGGCAAACAGCCAGAATGCTGCAGTATTTACTTGAAAGTGTTTTCTATTTGAAAGAAGAGGAAGAACAACCGGAAGAAAGTACCTTGTTAGGTTACGTTCATATCGGCTGGACCACTTCTATTACTACAATTTCTACTCCTCACAATGGTACAACCCTGTCTGACATTATTACGAAAGGCATCCCTTTTCTACAGGATGTTATGGGTGTAGCTGCTGTAGTGGGGAATGATTTTTTTGACTTTGACCTACAGCAATGGGGTTTTGAAAAAAGGAGAGAAGAAACGTGGGTAGCTTACTTCAGGCGCATGCGTAAACATAAAGCCTGGGGAACAAGGAATATGTGTGCCTGGGATGTAAGCCTGGAAGGTGCAAAATCATTAAACACTCTGGCACCAGTGAGTTCTGATATTTACTATTTTTCTTATGCTACATCAAACACCAGATTAGATAGTGCCAGCGGATTTCACGTTCCCCATAAAAGTATGAACTTGATCTTACGGGCCAACGCCCGGATCATGGGTAGAAAAAAAGCCTATTGGACGGATGGTACAGCTACAGATTCTACATGGTATGAAAACGATGGGATCGTTAATACAATCTCACAATTAGGCCCAACAACAGGAACAGATGGAAAAGATCACATCGTAGCTTATAAAGCTGGTGAATTATTGATCCCTGGTCAATGGTATCATATAAAAACATATAATTTGGACCATAAAGCCTTCATTGGTCACGGTTTAAAGGGTGATGAAAAAATAACAGAAATGTTAGCACTTTTTAAAGACCAATGTAATATGCTGCAATCTTTACCAGCAAAAGACTAACTATATCCATATATCAAGCAGCAATCAATTAGCATTGATGATATATACACGTTCAAAACCCCCTTGAGCCCAGCGTAAGTCCACACCTATGCCGTATCTCATCACTATAAATAAGCACTACAAAGAAACTAAGTGAGACTGAAGAATTTTAAGGGGTTGAAGTATTTGGAGCGTTGTGCCAATGCCCGTGTTCCGGAGACCAAATTTTTCCATCAGGTACTTCACCAGGAGGCTGGGGAATTAATTCAGTTGATGGTTCGGGCGAGGTTGGATTGATTGCTGTTTGTGCATCATGCCAGTGTCCGTGTTCCGGAGACCAAGTTTTTCCCTCTGGCGCTGGACCGGGTGGTGGAGTAATCCCTGCTGATGATTCAGAAGGATTTGGATTGATTGCTGTTGGTGCATCGTGCCAGTGTCCATGTTCCGGAGACCAAGTTTTTCCAGAGGGCGGATTATTAATACCGCCAGATGAAAATACACTATAGATGACGAAAATTATACCTGCAAGAACCGCAGCACCCATAAGGTACATCCAACCCTTTCCGATTTTTTCTGCTGATTTCTGGTGGCAATTTTTGTACTTTTTACCACTTCCACAGTAGCAGGGATCATTCCGTCCGATTTGTGCCTTGATTTTTTTCCCTTATCTGTTTATTTATTAAAAGTTGAGATTAAATCCAATTATCACAATCAAGGTAGTCGTATAATTCATCGTCCCCAAAATATATATTGTTTCTTCCTTTTTGGATCCAATTAATAGTTAAATTATCATTCAAGACTATAATGGAAGGAAGTATTTGTTGTGGGTTTAGAAGCAGTCCAAGTTCTTTAGCAATTGATAAGTCATCATCGGGTATAAACGGAAATGGAAATCCAGTATTGAGTTTAACCTGATGTACTTCTTTACTGGAACCAGGTGAGAGGACAAGAAAAGTAACATTACATTTATTGAAGATATCCAGTTGTTTTCCAATTCGAATTAATTGTGTCTGACATACAGGACAGGAAGAAGATTTTATTGTTATGATAATTACCGTTGAGCCTTCGGTTAATTTTCCAACATTAATTTTATTTCCTTCAGAGGATATTACATTTGATGGAAATGAAATGGCTTCATTTTTCAAATTGGCCGAAAACAATAATCCAAAACTCATTAAAATGGGTAATGTTTTCTTCATATAAAGAAATTTACACTAATCTATGCGTAACAAAAACAAAAAACCCCGCTAAAAAGCGGGGCTTCATATTATTGTAGAGATTTCCTTACTTCAACAGCACCATCTTCTTATTCGTCTGGGATGTCAATTTTGATATCCAGCTTTTCTTCAATAAGGGAAACCACATCAGTCTCGGCAGATAAAATTATACCATCTGCATCGATCAATTTTGTGAGTCTTGGGGAAAGATTGCTCTGCAGGTTGTCTTTGCTGAAATGTTTTTTAAGCTGGTCACAGACAGTGATTAAATGATTTTTTCGTTCAAAATTATCCATTGAAATAATCAATTGGCATGCGCGTTGAAAGATTTCCTGAGCTCTTTCAGGTGTATGATCGGGAAAGAATTTTGTAAGCGCTTCTTCCCACACTTCCTTCTCTTCCCAGTCTATCTGATTGTCAGCTAATTGAAGGTGTGAAAATAGATATGTAATTAATTCTAAGGGTGAATATTCTGACACTGGTGTTTTCTGTTCGGACATAGTTTTTATTGGCTAAGGCAAGATGCTTTCTTTCATTTTAATATTCTCTTTCTTAATTCTCCATCTCTCCAATGTACCCGGAGGAATCAATTTGTAGTAGCTACTTCAACAGTACTACCTTCTTCACATCACCAGTCATATCCATTCTCCTTGAGCCAGTCCTGAGCCCCTGGGTGTCCCAGTCTTGCTGCTTTTTTAGTGTCCTCCAGACCCCCGCTTTTATCGCCCACAGAGTCTTTGCTTATAGAGCGATTCCAATAGGCCAAAGCATAATCAGGCTTTAGTTCAATGGCTTTCTCATAACTCTGTATGGCTTTAGTATAATTGTTTTGTTCTCCATAAGCAATCCCCAGGTTAGTATAGGCATCAGCATCATCAGAATTTAACTCAATAGCTTTCTCCCACATCTGTATGGCTTTGATGAGATTGTCCTGGTCTTTGTAAGCATTCCCCAGGTTAGTATAGGCATCAGCATCATCAGGATTTAGTTCAATGGCTTTCTCCCACATCTGTATGGCTTTAGTGTAGTTATCTTGTTTCCCATAAGCAATCCCCAGGTTGATATAAGCATTAGCATAATCAGGATTTAACTCAATGGCTTTTAAATAGAGTGAAATTTCTGCATTGTATTCTCCATTCATTCCAGCGTTGTAGCCTTTCTGAAACCAGCCTTCAGCAGCCATCTTTGCTGCAGCCATCTCTTCAGCAGCCTTTGCCTCTTCTTCGAGTCTGACTAATATATTATATTCTTCAACAGTTCCTTCCCGTTCCTTTTCACCCCTCTCATTCCAATAAGTCCACATACCATTTATATTTCCATTAATATAAGTTATTTCAGAGGCCCTCACACCAGTATAGTGCCACGATGTGAACACACCATCTTTCTTACCGTTTTTCCAAGTTTGTTCGTCGCTTTTGAAACCGTTTTTATGCCAAAACGCCCACTTGCTCTGGCGACCGTGTATAGGGATTCCGTTTTTATCTTCATTCGTGCCATCTCCATTCCTATAATGTCCCACAGCCATTATTTTACCATTACTATAATAAAATTCCCACTGGCCGCTCATCAATCCAGCCCTGAAGCTGCCCTTACTATAAATATCACCGTTCTTATGCCACCAGGTCCACTTACCATTCTTTAATCCGTCTCTATATAATCCTTCCAGCTTTTTATTATCCGTATTTTTATACAAAGCAAATACTCTTCCCGAATAAGGTTTGTCATCATCAATCTTAAACATAGCGCCGCCGTGTTCTTCGAGATTATTAATATTAACTTTGGTCTGTGAAAAAGATAGAGAGGCGATAAATACAAGTGCAATGATAAAAAATAATGTTCTTTTCATTTTGGCTATTTTAATATGGTTGATAAAATTTACCCAGAGAATTCAATGCCTAGTTTTTTGATATGTCTTGGCCAAATATACGGCACTGCCATCCTTGAAGGCATTGTAGATTTTTGAATTTTTCACACCAGCAAAATCTTTAAACGCTGGCTGAATCCATTTTGGGATATATTCACGGATTAGGTCGATCTTACGCTCATGGATTTCATCCAAAGCCTGAATCACATTTTCAGTAATAATTTCGTTTCGAACTAATTGCAGTTGGGGATGACTTAAGACTACTTCTAAAGCTTGGATCATATCGGCGCCACAAAGGTCCACCCAGCTAAAATATCCCCCCGGTTTTAAAACGCGGGAAACCTCTTTCACGAAAGCGTCCATATTTCCATAACAATGGGAAGACTCCACATTTATTACTGCATCAAAATTATGATCTTCAAAGGGCAGTTTTTCCGCATCACCATGAACAAAGGTGAGATTAGGTATATCCCCATGCATTTTTTGAGAAAGGCTGATGGCTGTAGGAGAAAAATCCAAACCGGTCATTTCTGCTGGACTGTGATATCGTGCAACAAAGGATGTGCCGCCTCCTCTCCCTGATCCTACTTCTAATACATTTTTATTTTCAATTGGTACAGCGGAGGCGGCGTAGTGATATAATTGAATAAAATGACGATCATTTTCATCTTTTTCTTCCAAATCCAGTTTTGGACTACCATTTAAAGGTGTGTAGCCATAATTCATAAAAGCCCAACCTGTCTCTTGGCCTCGATTGGCCAAACGCTGGTACCACCATTTCCAGAGGCATTTCCGGACCTTCGGAGAAATTCTCAGGATAGAGGTGAATATTCTTGCTAACACTGGTCTTTAATCATTTATCGAAGGGTGTAACCCTCATTAAGAATTCATGAAACACTTGAAATACAGATTTGTGAGCTACCATCAAAATCATTAGTTACAACTTTATAATATGGTAAATAGGAAATGCATGATTCTAATAAACAGGTTCTCTATTGTATTTCTTCATTTCAATTTTCCCAGAAAAATTAGTTTTAAGGCTATTCTGAAACGGGTAGGTTATTTTTTGCCTAAGGATTTAGACCTCCTAACCCAATACACAAGGAAGATAATTATTAAGGTAGCGCCTGCAAGTATCATATGTTTCGTTCTTTTTGCAGTTTTTTCAGCAACAACCTTCTCAGCAGCAGCCTTTGTTCTTGCTACAGCTTCTGTTTTTTCTGATTCGGCTTTTACTTGCTCAGCGGCAGCCTTCTCAGCGGCAGCCTTCTCAGCAGCAGCCTTCTCAGCAGCAGCCTTCTCAGCAGCAGCCTTCTCAGCAGCAGCTTTTTTCACCTCCAGATGTTCTTTAGCTTGTTCTTGAACCTCAGCTTTTATTTCTGTTTCCAATTCTTTTTTGATGTCTGCTTTGATTACTTTTTTTATGCTTCCTTTATTATTGTAATAAGTCCACTCTCCCAGTAATTTGTCATTACGACAAACTCCTTCCATTTTCTTCTGTCCATTTTCATACCAAAAAGTAA
>CAJWIT010000058.1 GCA_913041945.1 uncultured Fidelibacterota bacterium | reverse complement strand
AAGACACCCAGGCGGAGGAAACGGAACCAGCTGAAGTGGAAGAGGAAAGTTCAGACCCAGAGCCTGAGGGAGAAGCTGAAGCGCCAGTTGATGAGGAAGAAGAAGTTCAGGAAGAAGCTGTTACTGAGGGGGAACAGGAAGTCCATATGGAAGAAAATTCCAGTACCGATGGAAAAACTGACGGTGGAGAACAGAAAAAAGAACCTCCAAAATCTGCTGAACAAGAAACTGACTAATTTTTATTTACTTAATTGGAGGGGTGGCAGAGCGGCTGAATGCACCGGTCTTGAAAACCGGCAAGGGTTTATGCCCTTCGGGGGTTCAAATCCCTCCCCCTCCGCTTTGTAATCTGAAAAAATTACCTGGAGAGGTGTCCGAGTGGCTTAAGGAGCACGCTTGGAAAGCGTGTGTGCGTTCACGCGTACCGCGGGTTCGAATCCCGCCCTCTCCGCTGTTTGATTGGGAGTAACCTCTTTGGAAGGAGGGCTTTTGAATTTGTTTGGAGTAAGTGTGTACTGCAAATTGATCCTATACCCCCCTGGGGGCAAATTGAGAACGTGAAAAGGAGATGGTTATGAAGAGATTTTTATTTTTTGCACTTTTTCTATCTGTTATTTTTGGACAGCAAAGAGCAACAACTGATGATGAGGAAATAGTAATTCTAAATGAAGATGGCACTTGGCAATACCAAACGGGTGAAGCAGGAAAGAAAAAAGATGAAGGAACTGTCAAGGATGAGAAAGAAAATGGGATATGGATTACTTTGCATGAGAATGGACAGAAGAACAGTGAAGGTGCTTACAGGGGTGGGAAAAAAGATGGAAAATGGACTGAATGGTACACGACTGGGGAGAAGAAAAGCGAAGGAAATTACACGGATGGGAAAAAAGATGGAAAATGGACTGAATGGTATAAGAATGGGCAGAAATCTGAAGGAACGTACACGGATGGGAAAAAAGATGGAAAATGGACTTATTGGGAGTTGTATGACAATGGACTGAAATTTAAAGAAGAACTTTACAATGATGGGAAAGGAGATTTGACATGGATTTCTTTGTATGTGACTGGACAGAAGAAAAATGGAGGGATTTTTAAGGATGGAAAAAAAGATGGAGAATGGACTGTATGGTATACGACTGGGGAGAAAAAAAGTGGAGGAACTTATAGGGATGGAAAAAAAGAAGGACCATGGACTGAATGGTATAAGAGTGGACAGAAGAAAAGTGGAGGAGATTACACGGATGGTGTAAAAAATGGGATATGGATTTCTTTGTATGAGGCTGGGGAGAAAAAAAGTGAGGAAATTTATACGGATGGAGAAGAAGATGGGAAATGGACTTTTTGGTCTCCAAATGGGAAAGAAAGTTCGGAACTTTCTTTCAAAAGTGGAAGAAAATGGGATGGGATATATACTAAATGGTATCCTAATGGACAGAAGTGGTCGGAAAGAACTTACACGGATGGTAATACAGTTGGTTTAGGAACTATATGGTATGAGACTGGACAGAAGATGGAAGAAGGGATTTATGAGGATGGAGGGAAAGATAGTTTATGGACTTTTTGGTTTGTGAATGGAAAGAAGAAGTCGGAAAGAACTTACAAGGATGGGAAAGTACACGGAAAGATGACTTTATGGTATGAGACTGGTCAGAAAATGATAGAGGGAAATTTTAAAGATGAGAAGGAAGAAGGAATATTTACTCGATGGTATGAAAATGGGAAGAAACAAAGCAAAGGAATGTACAGGAATGGAGAGCAGGAAGGAGAATGGACTTACTACAATAAAGATGGAAGAATTAAAGAAGTAAAAGACTACTTAAGAGTAATCAAAGAATACTAATCAATAATCACTGAATTATTTGATGAAATCAAATGGAGTATGAAATTTAGACTAAGGACAAATGAAATGAAAAAGTTATTTATTTTATTTACATTTATTTTATTCGTTATTTCCTGTGGTAAAGACAAAGATAACATTAAAGATGGTTATTTTAGCTACCCCTACGAGAATGGACAGACAAAGATAGAAGGAAATCATAAAAATGGAAAGAAAGACGGTAAATGGAATATCTATTACGAAAATGGACAGATAGAATATAATATACACTACAAAAACGGAAAAAAGAATGGTAAATGGGTTTGGTATTACGAAAACGGGCAGATAAAAATGAAGGGAAACCACAAAAATGGAAAGAAAGATAGTAAATGGACTATCTATTACGAAAATGGACAGATAGAACATGATATATACTACAAAGATGGAAGCAAAGATGGTAAATGGACTTACTATAATGAAGATGGAACGATAAAAGAAGTAAAAGAGTACTAACCAACAATTACAAATTGATTCCTCTTGGTAAATTGAAGAGATGAATGAATTGCTTAAAAAGTCGATAAAATGGTGGCAAGAAAAACTTGGTATATCTGATTATGGTATTATTTGGATTTCTTTTATTAAAGGTCTGATAATTGGATTATTGATTTATCATTTTTTTATTAGATGAAAAGACTTTTATTTATAGCATTGTTGGTTGTGTTTGGTTGTGAGGATGAAAAGGCAGATTCAAAGTTTGATTTTCCTCTCATAGACCTGAATCCTAATTCTTCAACCTTTGAACAAACCGTTGGTCCTGCTGACTTTTTAGGTGATGTCTGTATTGTCTTTTTTGGGCATGAATCCTGAGGGGGTTGCAGAAGCCGGTTCGGTTTCCTGAACAGCATTTATCTTGATCTGGTCTCCCAGGACATTTTGGATGTCCATGTCCTCGGTGTTGGAAAGGATCAGTACAATGAATATCTCGATCAAATGGTTGACGGACGGATACTGCCCTTGACGGAAGATTCACAGAGTGAGGGTTATCCCGTTTGGACAGATTGGGAAGCCGGCCAGAGGGATGTATTTTTTTTAAATCGAAATGGTATCGTTGATACCACATTTAATATCACTCCCTATGATCCAGACGATCCGGGAGATTATGTGTATATTATGAACTTGATATTGGAACTGCGGATTGATGATATTCCTTCTTCCGGCTTGATGCTGATTGCAAATAAATAATTTTTTATAAATAATACTGAAATCTTATGTCTACAGCCACAATCATACTGGATGAAAAACTGAGGGAGTATCTTTTAAATGTTTCCGTAAAGGAGCCGGAAATCCTCCGGGAACTTCGTGAAGAAACAGCGCAGATGGAATATTCCGCAATGCAGATTTCTCCAGAGCAAGGTGCCTTCATGTCATTTTTAGTTGAGTTAATTCAGGCCAAGCGCACACTTGAAATCGGTGTTTTTACTGGCTACAGTGCACTTGTAGTAGCAATGGCGCTTTCTGAAGATGGAATCGTAACAGCCTGCGATGTGAGTGAAGAATGGGCAAATGTCGGTATGAAATACTGGAAAAAAGCACAAGTAGAAGATAAAATTGATCTCCGAATTGCTCCTGCTTTGAAAACACTTGATCAACTTCTTTCTGAGGGGAAACAAGGAACCTATGATTTTGCTTTTATAGATGCTGATAAAATAGAGTACCAAGGTTATTTTGATAAATCTCTGGAGCTTCTTCGGATTGGAGGATTGATAGCAATTGATAATGTTTTATGGGGAGGGAGCGTAATAGATGATTCCATTCAGGATTCATCTACAAAGGCAATCCGGAATTTCAATGAGAACTTAAGTTCCGATCCAAGAGTTTCCATTTCAATGGTTCCAATTGGGGATGGTTTGACATTAGCGTGTAAGCTATAAAAATGTATCAATCCGTTTTTTTCCTTAAAGAATCAGGAATTTCATTCTGGATGAATGTTTCTATGCTGTTTGATCATACATTAGTGATCAACTAATTTCAGGCTGTTCAATTTTTAATTCTTCATTAGTTTTCAATTAATAGATAAATGAACTCAAAGAACCCCAGAGTCAGATTTGCACCCAGTCCAACAGGGGAACTCCACCTTGGAGGAGCCAGGACAGCCCTGTTTAACTGGTTGTTTGCAAGGCATCATGATGGTCAATTTCTTTTGAGAATTGAAGATACGGACCAGGTACGTTCAAAAGAGGAATTTACTCAACAGATTTGTGATTCTTTAAGCTGGCTTGGCTTGGCCTGGGATGAGGAACCTGTGTTTCAGTCCAGACGGGGAGATCGCTACAGCGAGATGATCAGCATTCTCCTTGAAACTGAACATTCCTACAGGTGTTTCTGTTCAAAGGAAGCATTGGCTCAAAAGCGGGATAAAGCACAGAGCGAAAGCGGTGGCTATATGTATGATGGAACTTGCCGAGCTCTTTCTGAAGAACTCATTTCTGAAAAGTTATCCGGTAATCACCCCTTTGTTGTACGATTAAAAGTTCCCCGGAAAGTACTTAAATTCCAGGACCATATTTATGGCGAAATAGAAGTAAATACTGAAGAGATTGATGATTTTATTGTTGCCCGTTCAGATGGAAATCCAACTTATAATCTTGTGGTAGTCATTGACGACCATGACATGGACATTACACATGTGATTCGCGGGGAAGATCATGTTTCGAATACGCCAAAACAGATTATGATTTACGAAGCTCTCGGGCTCCCAATACCGGAGTTTGCCCATCTTCCCATGATTCTTGGCCCCGATAAGCGCAGGCTCAGTAAGCGCCATGGTGCCACCGGTGTGCAGGAATACCGGGACAATGGATATCTTCCGGAAGCTTTGATCAATTATCTTTCATTGCTTGGGTGGAATCCTGATACGGAAAAAGAAATTTTTTCATTGCATGAACTGGCGCAGTCCTTCCAGATAAACCAGGTGCAGAAAAAACCCGCAGTGTATGATGAAAAAAAACTCCACTGGATCAGCGGTCAGCATATTTTCAATTCTACAGCAAATGACCTTTTTGAAGGAATCCGAAAGATAAATCCGGACTGGCGTAGAGAGGAAGAGGATGGATTCCTGATAGAGGTAATCGAACTCCTAAAATTACGGGCAAAATCTCTCACTGAACTGCAGAATATCTCCGAATATTTTTTTGAAGATCCGAAATCATATGATGAAAAAGCGTCCCGGAAACACTGGAAAGATGATACTGCTAGCTCGTTAGTCCGGAAGTATTGTGAAACATTGAACACATTGGATGAATGGGCTGAGGATGGGGTGGAACAGGCTCTCCGGAATGTTGCAGAGGATGAAGGGATATCTGCAGGGAAATTGATCCACCCGGTTCGGTTATCATTGAGCGGCGTTCCTGCTGGCCCATCTCTATTTGCCATGATGGGGCTGTTAGGGAGGGAAACGTGCCTCAGGCGTCTTGAATTGGCCCTCCAGCGCTTGCCATTGGCAGGAGATGTGGAAGAAAACTGAGAATGTTTGCTGAAGAAAGATCACCTGTGAATTTCATTGAAGCTGTTATCAATGAAGATTTGAAAACAGGGAAACATGATGGACGGGTTCACACCCGGTTTCCCCCTGAACCCAATGGGTTTCTTCATATCGGCCATGCAAAATCCATCTGCCTGAATTTTGGTATAGCTGAAAAATACGATGGTGGCCTGTGCAACCTCCGCTTCGATGACACCAATCCTCTCAAGGAAGAAGATACATATGTGAATTCCATTATTGAGGATGTGAAATGGCTGGGATTTGACTGGGAGGATCGTTTGTATTATGCCTCAGATTATTTTGATCAATTATTCGATTATGCTGTTCAGCTCGTTCGGGATGGAAAAGCATTTGTATGTGATTTGAATTCTGAGGAGATCAGGTCATATCGAGGCACTCTCACTGAACCGGGGAAGGAAAGTCCTTATCGAGATCGTTCAATCGACGAAAATTATGATCTATTTCTGCGGATGAAAGCAGGAGAATTTCCCGATGGTTCCCGAACATTACGGGCAAAAATTGACATGTCTCATCCAAATCTGAATATGCGGGATCCTGTCATCTATAGAATTCTGCATGCATCACATCATCGAACGGGAGACACATGGTGTATCTATCCAATGTATGACTGGGCCCATGGGCTTGAAGATTCCATTGAAAGGATCACCCATTCCCTGTGCACGCTTGAATTTGAAGATCACCGCCCCCTGTATGATTGGTATCTAGAACAGCTGGGGGTCTATCACTGTCAGCAGATTGAATTTGCCCGGCTCAACCTGAACTACACTGTTATGAGCAAAAGGATGCTTCTGGAGCTGGTTGAGGGCGAATTTGTGTCTGGCTGGGATGATCCCCGAATGCCTACAATTTCCGGGTATCGACGTCGGGGATATACCCCGCAATCCATTCGGAATTTTGCCGAAAAAATTGGGATTGCAAAAAGAGATAATACAGTTGAAGTTTCTTTGCTGGAACATAGTGTTCGTGAAGACCTGAATAAACGGGCTCCGCGGGTTATGGCTGTATTGCAACCTCTGAAAATAGTGATTGAGAATTACCCTGAAGAACAAACAGAAGAATTGGCTGCTGTAAACAATCCTGAGAATCCTGAGGCGGGAACCCGTAATGTTCCTTTTTCACGTGAGCTGTTTATCGAGCAGAATGATTTCATGGAAGATCCTCCGAAGAAGTTTTTCCGGTTGGCACCCGGAAGGGAAATTCGCCTGCGGTATGCCTACTTTATCACCTGTACTCAGGTTATTAAGGATGAGAACGGGCGTGTGGTTGAAATACGGTGTACCTACGATCCGGAAACGAGAGGTGGGTCTGCCCCTGATGGACGGAAAGTGAAAGGGACTATACATTGGGTCTCAGCCGAACATTGCTTAGATGCTGAAGTTCGTCTTTATGATCGTTTATTTTCTGTTTCCATTCCGGGGCAAGATGGTGATTTCAAAAAAGATATCAATACTGATTCTCTACAGGTGCTAACTCAATGTAAGGTTGAACCCTCTCTAGAGGATGCAGTTCCAAATGTGACGGTCCAATTTGAACGGCAGGGATATTTCTGTGTTGATTTTGTGGACTCTTCCCCGGATCATCTCATTTTCAACCGTACTGTACCTCTTCGGGATTCCTGGAAAAAGATCGAAAAAAGTCAACAAAAAGACAGTTCATGAAATTAGGTTTATGAAAATAAAGTCTGGAAACACACAGTTAAATCGGGTTACCTTCAATATTATGTCCCAGAGAATTCAAAATAGGCTCAAATTATTATTAGCTATATTTGTTGTCCTCAGTATCGGTTTTGCTAAACCGAAAATCAGTCTCTATCTCATCAAATTTGATAACATCCAAAATGACCAGGTCACTGAATGGCTGCGGGATGGTTTTCCAGATTTAGTCCGGGAAGAGTTAATCAAAAATGGAGGAATTCAAATAAAGAATCATGCAGATTTGGAAAGAGTGATGAATAACCGTACGTTGCTTCGGGGGGATCGTTCAAGGCAGAGAGACCTCCTGTTATTAGGGAAATATGACCGGCAACTGGATGAAATGAAAATTAGGGTTCAACTGGTTGATATTGCCACCTGGGAAGAATTGGATAAGCGGAGTATTACAGGCAGTCATCAAGATATTTCTTCTTTGAGTAATCGTTTAGTTGAAACCGTATATACAATGCTGATGCCTTTATTACCGATCAAAAAAGATCCTACCTTATCTGCACCACAGTATCGTACCTATGGAATGCCAGATCTTGCAAAGGAATTAACGAAGTCGATTGATCATGGAATTGATCTTCTGGAAGAATCCATGGATCTTGTTACAGGTGCCAAAGGAATACCTACCGATACTGATCCGGATATCACTGGTGAATGGGTATTAGATTTGAATGTGGATAATCAGGAACAAGAGAATCCTGAGAATGAAATAAATACCAAAATGCTTTTACAAGTTCTGGATAATCTCACCACATCACCTTACAAAGTTACGCTGAGCAAACCCAGATTTGAATATGACACTGAAAATGATGAACAGATGAACGTCGTTTTGTCTGTGACGTATTCGCTGAAGGAAAATATTATCAAGGACATGCTCACATCCCTTCCATATTCCGGTTTAAGGCAGGATGGATCTTTTACGGTTTTCATGTTTGATAAGGACAATTTTAATTTTCCTGCACATTTAACGGAACGATTCAAAACCGGAAACCACCGGGTAATACCGGTTGTGAGGTTTTTTAATAATGAGGGTAAAATTGTGGTTGTCATTGTGGATACCCCTGAGGTTCACTGGTATTCCAAAACCAGTAAAAACGTCTTGTTTGTACCCACACATCATTTTTCACCGTTAATTGATTTTACAATTGGGGGATGGTCGCTACAAATTGCCATGGAAACTGTTAAAATTCATGTTGATTATACATTCACAATGAAAGTAAATGAAATTCAGCAACTTGGAAAAGTAAGTTTGAAGTTTATTCCTGAGAATCAATTGGAGGACGTCCTTAATCCTTTATTGTAACTCTCGTGTTCTCTAATAAACAGGACGAATAATAAAAATGAAAAAGTTTCTCATTATATTAGTATTTGGTTCTCAGTTTATCATTGCTGAGAATGAAAGATTGAATCATGTACCAAATATTAAACTAAAAATGATTAACGGAGAAAAAATTCAATTGTACGACTTTTTTAATGAAGGACCGCTTCTGGTTGATTTTTGGGCAACATGGTGTGCGCCTTGTAAAAAGGAAATGATTCATCTGGACAAGTTTCATCGGACCTATACTGACAGAGGATTTAATGTATTGACAATAAATCAGGATACTCCAAGGAGCCTGTCAAAAGTCAAATCATATGTACGGTCAAAAAAATTCACTTTTCATGTTGCTATTGATCCAAATCAACAGATCTCAAAAAAATTGAATGCTGTTTTATTACCTACGACAATTTTGGTTAATCGTGAGGGTAAGGTTCTTTGGAGGCACCAAGGATATATTCTCGGTGATGAGGTTGAGATGGAAGAGCAGATTCTTCATGCTCTGAAAAGTGACTCTCTCTCTGTTCCCCTATCAGTTCAAGATTCACTCTCAGTAACACCATCTACAGAGTAAGGGTAAGAGACACATTATGAGACGAAGTATATTTACTAATATACTGGTTTTTTCTCAATCCATTTTACTTTCTCAATTTTCCTTTAATGGTGATTCTCAATTGAAGTATGGTGAAAGTGAAAACGGTTACATATATTCTGAAAATCTGATCAATACAAATCTTCGATTTGGAAATTTTACCACTTGGATTCAGTTTGAATTTAGTGATCCTCCTGAATTGGGCCGTTCTTTCAGTGGACTACGAAAAATAAGGCTGGAATATCAACGGGGTCCCATTGAGCTGATGCTAGGTGATATTTACAATATATGGGGTAGAGGTTTATTATTAAACCAATTTGA